>JAGNTC010000028.1 GCA_017987725.1 Flavobacterium sp. | reverse complement strand
CGGGGTGGGCACCAAAGGCGAGTATATCTACTTTCATCTTCATATAATTAATGGGCAAGTACTTGTTTCATGGTTTGTGATTTATTGATAGTTTCGGCAAATTCCAAGTCAGGTTGACTGTCTTTGGTAATCCCGCAACCTACATAAATATGAGCTTGTTCATTTTCCAATTTCATACAGCGCAAATTAACGAATAAATCTACTTGGTTATTCGCTTCTATTTCACCCAAAAAGCCGCTGTAAAATTGGCGATCATAGCCTTCTTTTTGCCCAATAAATTGCAAGGAAGCAGCTTTAGGCATGCCACATACGGCAGGTGTTGGATGCAATTGTTGCAACAAATTTTGCAATGAAAATCCAGCATTCAACTGACCCCTAATTTCGGTTTTGAGGTGAAGTAAGGATCCTGCTTGATGCGTATGGGGACCATTTAATTTAAGGCTTGCACAAAATGGTTGAAGTTGTGCCACGAGGTAATCGGTAACTACTTGCTGTTCTTGTTGTTCTTTTGCACCCCAATTCGGGTTCTCGATGAATTTTTGGGTGCCCGCCAGGGCCATTGTGTTTATGGAATGGGCTTCTATTTTAATCAATTGCTCGGGACTGGCCCCTAGCCACAATCCTGTTTCGGGATGAAACCACGCATAGCAAAAAGCCGTGGGATACAATGAAAACAATCGGGTGATTAGGACTTTTAGGTTCGCTAGTGGAATCGGCAAAACTTCTTCGCGCGACAGCACTACTTTCTCAAATTGGCCAGCATGTATGCTCGAAATGGCTTTAGAAACAAGCGTTTCAAAATCAAATTTTGAAGATTCCTCAAAAGGGGTATCAACGGAAAATAGGGTTGCAGTTGAGGCTTCAAATTCCGCTGCTAGAACTTGGGATTTTTGAGTCGGAATATAATAATTGGTTGTTCCATCAAAAGTGGCAAATACAAAACCCGCATCTTGGAAATCAGCGGTAGTATATCGGCTAGCATCTGCTTGCAAATAGGCTTTCACCTTGTTTTTATGTGGTTTGCGAAACACCACAAAAGGCAATTGCTTTTGGTATTGCGCTTCTACTTGAGCCAAGAGTGCCTTCATCTTATCCTTTTTTGGGCAAGACCATGTTGGTCAATTTACAGATCGAAATGAGCTTGCCGGCTTCGTCGGTGATTTTAATTTCCCACAAATGCACCGAACGCCCTTGGTGCATGATACGCGCGGTAGCTGTCACCATTCCTTCTCTTTTGGCTCGCACGTGATTGGCCGAAATTTCAATGCCGCGCACCTCTGATTTTTCTGGATTCACAAACAACATCGATGCCGCACTGCCCACACTTTCAGCCAAAGCCACTGAGGCTCCGCCGTGCAACAATCCCATGGGCTGATGTACACTCGGATTAACCGGCATGGTCGCCACAAGAAAATCGGGTCCAGCGTCAATGTATTGGATATTCAAGGTACCCATGAGCGTGCACGCCGCAAACGAGTTGCACCATTCTAAAATCTGTTCTTTGTTAAACTCCATTTGTTCATTTTTGGGCAAATTTAGAGTAATTTGTTTAGAGTTTTTAGTTAATGTTGGCGGTTATCGGTTATCAGTTCTCGGTTGTGGATTGTCGGTTCAGATGTATACTAAGAACTTAGGTATGGAATTTGAAAATTTGGAGATTTGAAGATTTGGAAATGATGAAAAATGAAAGATACAGTTCAGAATCTACATAATGGGATTTAAATTCGTGTATTCGTGGCAAAAAAAACTAAAAATAGAGGAGAGACTAAAAGATGAGAGATAAGAGACAGTACTTAGAAATTCATTTTAACCGAAAACCGACAACCGAGAACACATATTGACTTTCTCAATTTAATCACTATTTTTACCAAAATATTGATCCATGCGCAGCGCACTTCTATTATTTATCAGTCTCGTACTCCTTTCACTTACTTCTTGTCGCAAAGATTTTGATACCGTTCCCAGCAACGGAACCCTCGCGTTTTCAAAAGACACCATTTATTTGGATACGGTGTTTACCAACATCGGATCAAGTACGTATCGATTGAAAGTGTATAATAACAGCAGCAAAGACATCACGATTCCCACGATTCGCATGGGCAAAAGCGATTCCAAATACCGCATGATGGTAGACGGATTGACCGGCCAAGACGAAAATGGCGATGGCATTGGCGAAGGAAAATTGTTCACTAACGTCGAGTTGTTGGCCAACGATAGCTTATTTGTTTTTATTGAAACCACGGTGGATATCGCCCAATATGCGGCCCAAAATCAAACCCAATTTTTATATACTGACGAAATATTGTTTGATGGCGGATCCAATTTGCAAAAGGTAAATTTGGTTACGCTCATTCAAGATGCGATTTTTTTATATCCCAAAAAATTTGCCGACGGCAGCAAAGAATCTTTACTGTTGGGGATAGACGAAACCGGAGCCGAAGTGCGTGTCAACGGCTTTGAGTTAGACGAAAACGATCCCAATCACGGCAATGAATTTGAGTTTACCAACCAAAAACCCTACGTAGTGTATGGATATGCCGGTATTCCGAGCGGAAAAACACTCACCATCAATGCAGGCGCGCGCGTGCATTTTCATGCCGAATCGGGCATGATTGCACAACCGGGCTCGAATTTGCAAATCAACGGCGCTCCCTCACTTGATCCGGCCAATCCTCTGGCCAACGAAGTAATCTTTGAGGGCGATAGATTGGAACCCGGATTTGCTGATGTGCCAGGCCAATGGGGAACCATTTGGTTAAGACCCGGAAGCAACAGTACCGTCAACCACGTCACCATCAAAAATGCCGTAGTAGGCTTATTGGTGGAAGGCGCCAATTTAGGATTGCACAATTCACAAATATACAACCACACCAATGTTGGGATTTTAGGACGAAATGCCACCATCAACAGCACCAATACGGTAATAAATTATGCCGGTCAAGCCTGTTTGGCAGCCGTGGGCGGAAGTTATGATTTTACCCATGCCACCATCAACAACAACTGGAGTAGCACGCGTCAGTTGGCGGTTTCATTAAGCAATTACCAAGAAAACAGCGATCAATCGTTGAGCTTTGCGCCCCTGACCCGAGCCGAATTCAAAAACAGCATCATCTACAGCCAAAATGCCATCGGCCTATTGCTTGACAAAGCACCCGATAATCCCGAAGTGACTTTTAACGCTAACTTTCAACATTGTTTGATCAAATTTAGGGATGCGGGTACTGTCTTGTCTACCAACGAAAACTACAACTTCATACGCCAGGAACAAAATGGCAACATTAAAAACCAAGACCCCAAGTTTTTCGACATCAGTACCAACCAATTGAATATTGATTCCAGTTCGGCTGCCTTTCAAAAAGGAAATTTGTTGTATTTGATTGGTTTTGACATTCGTGGTAACGTACGCAGCACTTCAACAGCACCCGATTTGGGCGCTTATATCGCGGCCGATTTTCCCGACTAATTGTTTATAAAGTTTGATAACTGCGGGTTGTGCCTTGCCGAATTTTGAATTAAATTTGCGCAAACAACAACTACATTCGTTGTATCGGTTTAGATCCGCAACGAATCAAAATCACAACTCATGATTTATTTCTTCGGAAACGAAAGTAAAACCGTATTTGCCGTCGCTTCGCAAACGGAATTTTCGGCAGAAACCATCAGTAAATTAAACTGGCTTTTTCAAGCTGAATTGCGCACAGCATCTTCCTCACAACCTAAATCCGTCCTTGCGGATTTTTTTGTAGGTCCTCGGGCCAGCATGATTACCCCTTGGAGTACCAATGCGGTTGAAATTACCCAAAACATGGGTATTACAGGCATTGAACGCATCGAAGAATTCCTGCAAGTCGAGGCCGATTTTACCGCTTTTGATCCGATGTTATCTCAAAAATATTCGGCTTTGGACCAAGCCATTTTCACAATAGAGCATGCACCCGAAGCCATTCTTTACATTGACGACATCGCTCAATATAACCAAGCGGAAGGCCTTTCGTTGAGCCCAGAAGAAGTCGATTACTTGAATGGTGTGGCAACCAAAATTGGCCGAAAACTTACTGATTCTGAAGTGTTTGGGTTTTCTCAAGTAAATTCAGAGCACTGCAGACACAAAATTTTCAACGGCACTTTTGTGATTGACGGCGAAACCAAGGAACGTTCGTTGTTTAAGCTCATCAAAGAAACGTCGGCCCAACATCCCAACGACATTGTCTCGGCTTATAAAGACAATGTGGCGTTCATCAAAGGACCTCGCGTAACACAATTTGCACCCAAAAGTCCCGAAAAAGCGGACTACTACGAAAACAAAGATTTTGATTCGGTGATTTCCTTAAAAGCCGAAACCCATAATTTCCCTACTACTGTAGAGCCTTTTAATGGCGCGGCTACCGGATCGGGAGGAGAAATTCGCGACCGTTTGGCCGGTGGACAAGGATCTTTGCCTTTGGCCGGAACAGCCGTATACATGACCAGTTATTCGCGTTTGCAAGGCGAATCTCAGCCTTGGGAACAAGCCATGCCGGCTCGCCCTTGGTTGTATCAAACGCCCATGGATATTTTAATCAAAGCCTCAAACGGAGCTTCTGATTTTGGAAATAAATTTGGTCAGCCGCTCATTTGTGGTTCGGTTTTGACCTTTGAATACGACGAACACACCGAAGCCACGATTGCCCAAGCCCGTAAATTAGGTTTTGATAAAGTGATCATGCAAGCTGGTGGAATTGGCTACGGTAAATTGGACCAATCCATCAAACACAAACCCCAAGCAGGCGATGCCATCGTGATTTTGGGTGGCGACAATTACCGCATAGGAATGGGCGGTGCGGCCGTATCCTCAGCCGATACCGGGGCGTTTAGTTCTGGAATTGAATTGAATGCCATCCAGCGATCCAATCCCGAAATGCAAAAACGAGCAGCCAATGCCATTCGCGGCTTGGTAGAAAGCGACCACAATCCCATTGTTTCGATACACGACCACGGAGCAGGCGGGCATTTGAATTGCTTATCCGAATTGATCGAAGAAACAGGCGGGCACATCAACCTCGATAAATTACCGATTGGCGACCCTACCCTTTCGGCCAAAGAAATAATTGGCAACGAATCCCAAGAACGCATGGGCTTAGTGATTGGCCAAAAAGACTTGGATTTGCTGCAACAAATTGCGAGCAGAGAAAGAGCCCCGATGTACGAGGTTGGCGAAGTAACCCAAAACCACCGCTTTACCTTTGAATCAGCCAAAACTGGAGCAAAACCGATGGATTTGGCCTTGGAAGACATGTTTGGCAGCTCACCCAAATTGGTGATGCACGACAAAACCATCACGCGTTCCTACAGCCCTATTGGCTACAAAATAGAAGAATTAGAAAATTACATTCAGCAGGTATTACGACTAGAAGCCGTGGCTTGTAAAGACTGGCTTACCAACAAAGTAGACCGTTGTGTAGGCGGAAAAGTAGCCAAACAACAATGTGCTGGACCATTGCAATTGCCCTTGAATAATGTGGGCGTCATGGCATTGGATTATGCCGGCAAAGAAGGGGTGGCGACCTCGATTGGCCATTCCCCAGTTGCCGCTTTGATTGATCCGGTTGCAGGCAGTAAAAATGCCATTGGCGAAGCACTTTCCAATTTAGTTTGGGCACCCATTCACAATGGATTAGCGGGTGTGTCGCTTTCGGCCAACTGGATGTGGCCCTGCAAAAACGAAGGCGAAGATGCCCGTTTGTATGCTGCAGTAGAAAGTTGTTCGGAATTTGCCATTGCCTTGGGCATCAACATTCCTACCGGAAAAGATTCCTTGTCGATGAAACAAAAATACCCTGATGGCGAGGTGTTGGCTCCCGGAACTGTAATCATCTCTGCGGCCGGAAACTGTACCGACATCACCAAAGTGGTTGAACCGGTTTTACAGGCTAACGGCGGCAGTATTTACTATATCAATTTATCGCAAGACAGCCACAAATTGGGCGGAAGTTCTTTTGCACAAACCCAAAACAAATTGGGCGATGCGGCGCCAACCGTTCAAAACAGTGCGTTTTTTGCAACTGCCTTTACTACCATCCAACAACTCATTTTACAAAACCAAATTCTAGCTGGCCACGACATTGGCAGCGGCGGATTAATCACAACCTTATTGGAAATGTGTTTTGCCGACACCCAATTGGGAGCGACATTAGATTTAAGCAGTCTGCCCGAAAAAGATCTAGTAAAACTGTTATTTGCTGAAAACATTGGTATCGTATTTCAAGCTAAAAACGATGCAGTGGTTGAGAAAGCGTTGGCATCGTTGGAGTACTTTAAAATTGGATTGGTTACTCATTCTCCTTATTTGGAATTTGACCACTACCGATTATCGATTGCCGAATTGCGTGATACCTGGTTTGAAACCTCTTATTTATTAGACCAAAAACAAACCAAACAAAACAAAGCCCAAGAGCGCTTTACCAATTATAAAAACCAATCGTTGCAGTATGCCTTTCCGGCGCATTTTGACGGAAAAAAACCGCTACTCAATACCGCCCTTGCTCCTGCTCAAAAACCAAAAGCAGCGATTATTCGCGAAAAAGGAAGCAACTCCGAACGCGAAATGGCCAATGCTTTGTATTTGGCTGGATTTGAAGTAAAAGACATTCACATGACCGACTTGATTTCGGGCCGTGAAAACCTAGAAGATGTTCAGTTTATCGGTGCGGTAGGTGGATTTTCAAACTCCGATGTATTGGGCAGTGCCAAAGGGTGGGCCGGCGCCTTTTTGTATAACGAAAAAGCCAAAACCGCCTTGACCAATTTCTTTAAACGCGAGGATACCTTATCGGTGGGAATTTGCAACGGATGTCAGTTGTTTATGGAACTCGAAGTGATCAATCCGGAGCATGAAATACACGGCAAAATGAAACACAACGACAGCCACAAGCACGAAAGTAATTTTACCTCGGTCACGATTCAAGAAAATAATTCGGTGATGTTGCACAGTTTAGCCGGCAGTACGTTGGGCGTTTGGATATCTCATGGCGAAGGAAAATTCCACTTGCCGTATGCCGAAGACCGCTACCAAATTGTGGGCAAATACGGATACAAAGCTTACCCAGCCAATCCAAATGGATCAGATTACAATGCAGCCATGTTGTGTGATGTGACTGGCCGCCATTTGGTGATGATGCCGCACATTGAGCGTTCGACTTTCCCATGGAACTGGGCACATTACCCAAAAGATCGTCAAGACGAAGTTTCCCCTTGGATCGAGGCTTTTGTGAATGCCAGAAAATGGGTAGAAGAACACCAATCCTAATATAAAAAAAGCCGTTTTGAAGTGAATCAAAACGGCTTTTTTATTTACTCGACCTTTACTTATTTTTCTTCCAACTGCTTGCGTGTTTTGTACGCTTTTAGGTATTCGCCTTTGGGCTTTCCGTCGTCAAATGAGCTGAATTTGATAAGCGTTCGCACGCCGTTGCGGGCTTCTTCGTTGCTGAAATTTTCGTATTCCATGCGGTAAATGGCTGAATACAATTCGGCTCTGCCAGTGCCGTGGTAACAGTGTATCAATACCGGATAATTGGCTTTGTTGTCTAAAATGGATCTGAAAACTGCAATGTTTTTGCCATTTGGCACTTGCTCCGAAGGATTTGGAAAATAATTCACGCCTTTAATTTTAGCTACGGCATCACGCTCGGCTTGTAATTCACCGGGGTTTTCAGGATTCAATACCAAATCGTTGGTACCAGGCATGCGCAAATCGATGATGGATTTGATGTGGTATTTGGCCACGTAATCGGCTATTTGGTCGGGCGGAATTACCCCCGATTTGTATACTTTTCCGTCGGTAATCACCTCAAAATTGTGGTTGATATGCATGTCATAGACATATTTACCCACGGCGATCAACACCAGCATAGCCACTACAAGACCTATTTTTTTTCTGTTCTTTTTCATATGAGAAAAATTAATTTGCGTATAATTTTTTGTCTACAATGCGTTGCATATAATCTTGTATAAAGGCTTTGCATTGCAATTCGAGTGCGTTCATTTCTGCGGTACGATGAGCGAGCAGATTGTGTTCTAATCCTTTGTCATTTTTGTCATAAAAACCCAAAACCTTTTGGCCGTCAAAGGTGCAAATGTAGTTGCCTTTGGCAAATTGATAAATCGTTCCCGTAGAATTGATCACAAAAGGCTCGGTTGATTTGTCAAGCAAACTACGGCCCCAACTTCTGAAGGGTTTGGGGTAACCAATCATATCCAAAAGTGTAGGATAAATGTCAATTTGCTGCGCCCAATCGTCATTCACGCCCACATAGTTGCTGTTGGGTTTATAAAATAAAATCGGGACCGCAAAACGCTGAATCGGTTTTTGGTATTCTTTGTAATAGGTTTGGTTTCCGTGATCGGCAACAAAAACAAAAATCGTGTTGGCAAACCAAGGCTCTTTTTTGGCCGACTTAAAAAATTGCTGCAGGGCAAAATCGGTGTATTCGACGCATTTGTGCATCACCAATTCCCCTTCTTTAAATCGGGATTTGTATTTGTCCGGAATGATGTAGGGTTCGTGCGAAGAAACCGTGAATATGGTAGAGAAAAAGGGCACTTTCTGTGTATCAATGGTGTGTTTCATGAACTGAAAAAACGGTTCGTCCCAAATGCCCCAAAAGCCATCAAATTGCGAATCGTCGTTAAATTCGGTGCGGCCGTAATAAGCATCAAAACCCAAAATATTACCAAAACCTTGGAAGCCCATCGAACCATTGGCAGCACCGTGAAAAAACGAAGTGGTATAGCCAATTCCTTCGAGTGTAGAAACCAAGGATTCTATCTTTTGTTTGGGATAGGGCGATGAAGTAAACGCATCTTTGAAGGAGGGAATCCCCGCTAAAACTGAGGACATTCCGTGTATGGACTGACGGCCATTAGCATAAGCATTGCGAAAGATCAAACTATGCTGGGCCAACGAATCGATAAAAGGCGTATGGCTTTTGTAGCCCGGAATTTTTAGATTGCCATTGAAAGCACCCGAATATTCCCGACCGTAACTTTCCAAAATAAACACCACAATATTAGGTTTTGTGGGCGGATTGTTTTGGTACTGCTTGATGGGCTGAATCTTTTGGGCAATTACTGTCTCGTTAATTCCAGGATAATTCGGTTTGATAAAACTATTGCTAAACAAGGTGCGAATAATCGCAAAAGGCGTATTCAACACCACATCGGCATGCACCTGATTTTTCACGTGCTTGCTGGCATCCAAAATATTGATTGGGCGTGTGGCTTTGCTAAAATCCCCACCGCGAATACCTCCGATAATGAGTGCAACCACAAGCAAAAAACTCACAATCGAAAAACCAAAGTAATGTGGTTTTTTGAGCGGGCGTTCGTAAGGCACAGTTACTTTTTTGTACAAGTAAATCCACAAAAAAGCAACCAAGAAAAACAGCACAAACACATACCAAAAATCGACCAAAAAACTCAAAAACAAGGTTGTTTTATTGGTTTCGTGCTCCACAACACTCAGTGCCACAATGGTGGTGCGGGCGTAGGTATATTGGTAGTAAATAAAATCGATAAAATTGGTCGCGTAGGCCAGTAAATTAGTGGCGAAATAAAGATAAAACAAGCCTTTTTGATAGCGCTGCGTGGTGTTGTTGTACAAGGGTAAAATCGAAGCCAAAATGAACAGCACATTAACATACAGAATAGCCGTAGTATCAAACGCTAGTCCAAAATAGGAAAGTGCAAAAAAATCGGAAATAGAATCTACTTTTAGCAGATGGGCATTGAACCAATAAAACAGGACACGAGCGAGGAAATAAAACACGTAGGCCAAGGCAATTCGGTAGCCCAAGACCTTGTATTCGTTGAGGCGCAAATGTTTTCTCATAGTCCAAAAATATGCCGCCAAAATTACCAATTAAAATAGAACTTGACGAACTTGTTGGCGTTAATTTGGGACAACCGACCTAAAATGTATTTGCTTTATGGTATATTTTAATTAATTTGCAGGACTCAAAAAAGTACCCTATGACTACTCCTACCCGCTTGTTTGACTTTCCATACTATCAATTGGCTAATTACCCAATTGCCGACGCTTTTGTAACCAAATACAATGGGCAATGGGAAAAAACATCTACGCAACAGTTTATAGACAAAGCCAATGCAATCTCTCGTGCCTTATTGAGGATGGGAGTGCAAAAAAACGATAAAATTGCCCTCATCTCTTCCAACAACCGAACCGAGTGGAACATTATGGATACTGGCATTTTACAAACGGGTGCCCAAAACGTACCGATCTACCCGACCATATCTGAAGAAGACTACGCCTATATCTTGAACCATTCCGAATCGATTTATTGTTTTGTTTCTGATCAGGAAGTCTATGACAAAGTAATGCGCATCCAAGCACAAACGCCACTGCTTAAACAAGTGTTTTCGTTTAATGAAATTGAGGGGTGTGCAAACTGGCAAAGTCTTCTCGAATTGGGCGCCGACACGGCCAATCAAGATGTGGTAGAAGATCGGAAAAACAGTGTAAAACCGTCAGAATTAGCTACCATTATATACACCTCGGGTACCACCGGACAGCCCAAAGGTGTGATGTTGTCGCACGATAACATTGTGTCTAACTTATTAAATAGTGCACCCCGAATCCCCTTTGAAGCCGGTAATTCAAGAGCGTTGAGCTTTTTGCCTGTCTGCCATATTTTTGAGCGATTTATCTTGTACCTCTACCAATGTTATGGTGTTTCGGTCTATTTTGGTGAATCGATTGAAAAAGTGGGCGACAACATCAAGGAAGTGAAGCCCAACGTGATGAGTGCCGTTCCACGCTTGATTGAAAAAGTATACGATAAAATATATGCGAAAGGGGCTGAACTCAGCGGAATTAAAAAAGCACTTTTCTTTTGGGCCATCAACTTGGGTTTGCGCTACAAGCCGTATGGCGCAAATGGCGCCTGGTACGAATGGCAACTCAAAATGGCGCGCAAGCTCATATTTAGCAAATGGAAAGAAGGCTTGGGTGGTGAACTCGATTTAATTGTTTCGGGTAGTGCGGCCTTGCAACCGAGATTGGCACGCATTTTCGCCGCAGCCGAAATTCCCATCATGGAAGGATATGGCTTAACCGAAACCTCACCGGTGATTACCGTTAATGATATGCGTAATTTTTTATTTCGCGTGGGTACGGTTGGAAAACCTATCCAACATGTGGAAGTTAAAATTGCAGAGGACGGTGAAATTTTATGCAAAGGCTCAAACGTGATGATGGGCTACTACAAAGATGCCGAGAAAACGGCCGAAGCAATCCAAAACGGCTACTTTCACACCGGTGATATTGGCGAATTTGATGCCGATGGTTTCTTGAAAATAACCGACCGCAAAAAAGAAATGTTTAAAACTTCAGGTGGAAAATACATTGCGCCACAGTTGTTGGAAAACGCCATGAAACAATCCCGATTCATCGAGCAAATTATGGTGATTGGCGATGGCGAGAAAATGCCGGCGGCCTTTATTCAACCTAATTTTGATTTCGTTCGCGAATGGGCCAAACTGCACCAAATTTCGTTGGGTGATTCCAACCAAGCTTTGATTGAAAACACGCAAGTCCTGGATCGAATCCAGGAGGAAATTACTTCATTAAACGAAAAATTCGGCACTTGGGAACGCATCAAACGATTTGAACTAACTCCCGAATTGTGGTCGATAAAAGAAGGTCACCTCACCCCAACTTTGAAATTACGTCGAAAAATAATTTTGGAAAAGTATAAAAACCTTTACCAAAAAATATACAGCTAGCGAAATGCATATTCAATCAAACTGTCCTATTGGGCAGTTTTTTTTGTGCTAAACTTTAACATATTTAGTATGCATGCATAGTATTTATTGTGTTACATTTGAATCACATTCGAAAACAAATGAATCAACAAACCATCGATTATACCTTACGGACCACTTGGCAAGCGGTGGCTCGTTTGTACAATGAGCAAGCCGCCCATTATGACGGATCGATGGCCATTGGGTTTGCCTTACTGAGCATCGACAAAGACAAAGGAACGCCGGCTACCGAAATCAGTGCCCGCATGGGCATGGAAGCCACCAGTTTAACGCGCACTTTAAAAACATTAACCGAAAAGGGACTCATTACGAAACGCAAAAATCCCAACGATGGCCGAGGCGTGTTGTGCTACTTGACCGATTTGGGAAAAGAAAAACGAGAATTGTCAAAAAACACGGTGATTCAATTCAATGAACTCATCAAATCAAGTGTAGCTCCCGAAAAATTGATGCATTTTTTTGAGGTGGCCGAAACGATCAACCAATTAATTACTGATAAAAAAATATTTTAATTTCCGCAAAACGATGAAACGTAACATCAAAAAAGTCGCTGTAATAGGTTCGGGCATCATGGGATCGGGCATTGCCTGTCATTTTGCCAACATTGGCGTTGAAGTACTACTCTTGGATGTACTTCCACAAGAACTTACTGCGGCCGAAACACAAAAAGGACTCACGCTCGAAAGCCCAGTCGTGCGCAACCGAATAGCCACCGACAATTTAGCTAAAGCCTTAAAATCAAAACCCTCTCCTATTTATTCGGGAGCTTTTGCTTCGCGCATCAAAACCGGAAATACAGCAGATGATTTGCCTAAACTGGCCGAAGTGGATTGGATCATTGAAGTGGTTGTGGAGCGATTGGACATCAAAAAATCAGTATTTGAAGCCATCGAAAAATACCGAAAACCGGGCACGCTTATCACCTCCAATACTTCTGGAATTCCCATTTCGTTTATGAGTGAAGGCCGATCAGCCGATTTTCAACAACACTTTTGTGGCACCCATTTTTTTAATCCTGCCCGCTATTTAAACTTATTTGAAATCATACCTGGCCCACAAACGCATCCAGACGTAATTGCCTTTTTGAACGATTATGGTCAACGCTATTTGGGAAAAACACCGGTTGTGGCCAAAGATACGCCTGCCTTTATTGGCAATCGAATTGGGATTTACAGCATTCAAAGCCTATTTCATTTGGTGAATGAACTGGGACTGACTGTTGAAGAAGTGGATAAATTGAGTGGTCCTGTGATTGGCCGACCCAAATCGGCTACCTTTCGCACCGTTGATGTGGTGGGCTTAGACACATTAGTGCATGTAGCCAATGGCATCTATGAAAATTGCCCAAACGACGAAGCACTTGATTTGTTTAAACTACCCGATTTTATCCAACACATGATTAGTGAAAATTGGCTGGGAAGCAAAACCGGACAGGGCTTTTACAAAAAAACACCCGAAGGAATTCAAGCACTCGACTTGAAAACCTTGACTTATAAACCCAGCAAAAAAGCCAACTTTGCTACTTTAGAATTAACCAAAACCATTCCCAACGTAATCGATCGCTTTGCCGTATTGCTAAAAGGTACCGACAAAGCGGGTGAGTTTTACCGCAAGAGTTTTGCGGGCTTGTTTGCCTATGTGGCCCAACGCATTCCCGAAATAGCCGATGAATATTACCAAATAGACGAAGCCATGAAAGCCGGTTTTGGCTGGGAAAATGGTCCATTTGAAATCTGGAACGCCATCGGATTTGAAGGCGGCATTCAACTCATCGAAGCACAAGGCTATGCCATTGCCCCATGGATTTTAAACTGGAAACAAAGAGGAATTACCCAGTTTTACCAAATTCACAACGGAAAAAACTGCTATTATGAGGCCACATCAAGCAGCTACAAACCGATTCCGGGACAAGAAGGATTTTTGCTCTTGTCGACCATTCGCGACACACAAACCATCTGGAAAAACAGTGGCGCTAGCATTCAGCATTTGGGCGATGGCATCTTGAACTTGGAATTTCACTCCAAAATGAACACCATCGGTGGCGATGTGTTGCAAGGCATCAACAAAGCCATCGATTTGGCCGAACAAGCATACGAAGGTTTAGTGATTGGCAACCAAGCGGCAAATTTTTCGGTGGGCGCTAATATCGGCATGATTTTTATGATGGCCGTTGAGCAAGAATACGAAGAACTCAATGCCGCCATTCGACTTTTTCAAAACACCATGATGCGCGTGCGTTATTCGGGCATCCCGGTGGTCGTGGCTCCGCATGGCTTTGCCTTTGGTGGCGCCTGCGAAATGAGCATGCACGCCGACAAAGTAGTGGCTGCTGCCGAAACCTATATTGGTCTTGTTGAATTTGGCGTGGGCGTAATTCCAGGTGGAGCCGGAACGAAAGAAATGACCTTGCGCGCTTCCGATTTGTACCGCAAAAACGACGTCGAATTGAACACGCTACAAGACTATTTCCTTGCGATTGCTATGGCCAAAGTAGCCACCTCGGCCTACGAAGCCTTTGACACGGGTATCTTGCAAAAAGGAAAAGACATCGTGGTGGTCAACAAGCAATTGCAGTTGGCCGAAGCCAAAAAACAAGCCTTACTATTGGCTGAACGGGGCTATACACAACCCATTCAGCGAAATGACATTAAAGTGTTGGGTAAACAAGCCTTGGGGATGTTTTATGTGGGAACCGATCAGATGAAAGCAGGAAACTACATTTCGGAACACGACAAGAAAATTGCCAACAAATTGGCCTATGTAATGGCCGGCGGCGATTTGTCAGAGCCCACGCTGGTGAGCGAACGCTACCTCCTTGACCTAGAACGCGAAGCCTTTATGAGTTTGTGTACCGAACGCAAAACCTTAGAACGGATTCAGCATATGTTGACAACGGGGAAACCACTAAGAAATTGACGATTGTTGATTTTTGAATTTTGATTGCTACGCCAGTTCGAGCAAAGCTCTCGGGTGATGATTTTTGATTTTTGAATTTTGATTTTTTTAATTACAAAATAGAATAGTACTAAATCCATAATAGTAGACCCTATGAAAACAGCCTACATAGTAAAAGCATACCGAACGGCAGTGGGAAAAGCGCCCAAAGGATTGTTTCGATTCAAACGACCCGATGAGTTGGCCGCCGAAACCATTGAAGCCTTGTTACGCGAATTGCCTGATTTTGACAAAACCCGCATAGACGACGTGATGGTAGGAAACGCCATGCCTGAAGCCGAACAAGGCCTTAACATGGCCCGACTCATTTCGTTGATGGGACTCAAAATTGACGATGTGCCAGGCGTAACCGTAAACCGTTATTGCGCCTCAGGGCTCGAAACCATTGGCATGGCTACCGCCAAAATTCAAGCAGGAATGGCCCATTGCATCATTGCTGGGGGGGCCGAAAGCATGAGTTATATTCCGATGGGCGGCTACAAACCCACACCCGATTACGAATTGGTTTCGCAAGGACACGAAAGTTACTATTGGGGCATGGGCCTTACCGCCGAGGCTGTGGCTAATGAATACCATATCAGCCGCGAAGACCAAGACCAATTTGCGTTTGATTCGCACCGCAAAGCTTTACAAGCCCAGCAATCCGGTACATTTAATTCCCAACTTGTTCCTATTTCGATTACCCAAACCTATTTGGACGAAAATGGCAAAAAAGCCACGAAAACCTATACTGTTTCAGCCGACGAAGGCCCGCGTGCCGATACTAGCTTAGACGCTTTGGCCAAACTAAAACCGGTTTTTGCAGACAATGGATCTGTAACCGCTGGAAACTCGTCACAAATGAGTGACGGCGCCGCTTTTGTATTGGTGATGAGTGAGGAAATGGTGAAAGAATTGAATTTGGAACCTCTCGCTCGCTTGGTAAACTTTGCTTCGGCAGGCGTTGCGCCTCGCGTAATGGGCATTGGGCCTATCAAAGCGATTCCCAAAGCGCTACAACAAGCGGGATTGCAACTCAACCAAATCGATTTGATTGAACTCAACGAAGCTTTTGCCTCGCAATCGCTGGCGGTAATTCGCAGTTTGGAGTTGAACCCCGACTTGGTGAATGTGAACGGAGGTGCAATTGCTTTAGGACATCCATTGGGTTGTACCGGAGCCAAACTCACCGTGCAATTGATCAACGAAATGAAACAGCGCGGCAATAAATACGGCTTAGTAAGCATGTGTGTAGGAACCGGACAAGGCAGCGCCGGGGTGTTTGAGGTGTTTTGATTTGTTTCAGGTTTATTCCGCTTCGCTCCATCTGTCGGCTGTCGTCGTTTCAAGTTTCAGGTTTCAGGCTTCAGGTTTCAGGTTTCAAGTTTCAGGTTATATAGTTTACTGAACAATAAAAATTTACACAAAAAAGATAGTAAACTAAAGTTAGTTTTTTTATAACATGAAACAAAAAATGCAGTACTTAATAAAACACAATTTCTATATTAATCTACATACCTAAGAAAAAATGGACATTACTAGAGGAGGTCAATTCCTTATAAAAGAAACCAACTGTGAGGACATCTTCACTTTGGAAGATTTGACAGAAGAACAAAAATTAATGCGCGATACGGTATCCGAATTTGTCGACAAGGAAATTTGGCCCCACAAATTGCGTTTTGAACAACGTGATTTTGCACTAACTGAATCCTGCATGCGCAAGGCCGCCGAACTGGGGTTTTTGAGTATCGCCGTGCCCGAAGCCTATGGCGGATTGGGTATGGGATTTGTGGATACCTGTTTGGTGTGCGACTACATTTCGGGAGCAACGGGCTCGTTTTCGACGGCTTTTGGTGCCCATACCGGCATTGGTACGATGCCAATTTTGTTGTATGGAACGGAGGAACAAAAACAAAAATACGTACCTAAACTCGCTTCGGGCGAATGGTTTGGTGCTTATTGCCTCACCGAACCCGATGCCGGTAGCGATGCCAACTCGGGAAAAACCAAGGCGGTACTCAACGAAGCCGGAACGCATTATTTAATCAGTGGACAAAAAATGTGGATCTCGAATGCGGGATTTTGTTCGTTGTTTATTGTATTTGCGCGCATCGAAAACGACAAAAATATCACCGGATTTATTGTAGAAAACGATCCTTCCAACGGCATTTCAATGAACGAGGAAGAACACAAACTGGGCATTCGCTCCTCTTCTACCCGACAGGTGTTTTTTAGCGAAACCAAAGTGCCGGTTGAAAATATGTTGTCTGAGCGTGGCAGCGGATTTAAAATCGCGATGAATGCACTCAATGTGGGGCGCATCAAATTGGCTGCGGCTTGTCTGGATGCCCAACGCCGACTCAGCTCGAAATCAATTCAATACGCCAACGAACGTATTCAATTTGGCACACCGATTGCTCAGTTTGGCGCCATCCGTTACAAATTGGCGGAAATGGCCACCAATTGTTATGTGGGCGAAAGTGCCGTGTACCGCACCGCCACAAGCATCGAAGACCGCATTGCTTTGCGAATGGAAGCTGGCGAATCACACCAAG
>JAGNTC010000027.1 GCA_017987725.1 Flavobacterium sp. | reverse complement strand
AATTTAATTCTGTAAATGGAATTGGATTTTTTCAAAACACCAACGCGGCGTTCCCCATGCGCTCAGGTGTAATTTTAAGTACTGGTGATGTAACTCACGCAGCTGGACCTAACACAGCAATGCTAAGTGACGGAACCGCTTCATGGTCTGGAGACAACACCTTAGAAAACACCCTGGCACAAGCAGGAATTCCAATGAATTCAACCAATGCAACTGCCCTAGAATTCGATTTCACCCCTATTGCCCCAAACTTTAGTTTTGATTTCCTTTTTGCCTCAGAAGAATACGGAAATTTTCAATGCCAGTTTTCAGATGCTTTTGCCTTTTTGTTGACAAACACTTTAACCGGAGAAACTGTAAACCTAGCAGTTGTTCCGGGAACTAACCTACCTATCTCGGTTGTTACTATCCGTGATTTCTTGTACAACTCTTCTTGCCCCTCACAAAATGCAGCTTACTTCGGAGCCTACAACGGAGGATCTGCTGCCGCACAATCGGCTATTAACTTTAATGGCCAAACAAAATTGCTAAATGCTTCGGCTATTTTAATTCCAAACACACCTTACCACATTAAATTGGTTGTTGCTGATCGCGGTGACGCAGGTTCAGATTCAGCTATTTTTATTGCTTCTGACAGTTTCAGTATTGGACAAGATGTGTTAGGAGCAAATTTAACGGTTGCCAATCAAACTGCGCTTTGTTATGGCAGTACAATTACCTTGAACTCAAACTTAAACCCAAGTTTGTATAGTTTTTCATGGAAAAAAGATGGAATTAGCCTACCAGGTCAAAACGGCCCCACTTTGCAAGTGAGCCAAGCTGGAGAATACAGTGTAACCTACATCAAACCATTGGCCGGTTGTCAACCTGAAACTGATTTTATTACGGTTGAGTTCTACCCAGAATTTACCATTCCTACTCCAACTGCATTGTACAAATGTGAAACAGATGCCGCAACCTACACCTATGATTTGAGTAAAAACACTGCCGTTGTAACAACGGGTATTGATCCTGCCATTGATCCTGCAACGGTGGTTAGCTACTATGCATCAATGGAAGATGCAACAAGCGGTTCAAATGCCTTGCCATTAACCTACACAGCTGCTGCAGGAACTACAGTGTATGTGCGTGTAAATAATTTAGAAACAGGCTGTTTTGCCGTTAAATCGTTTGCCTTGCTAACCGCACCATCCCCCATGGTAACCTTGGCACCAGACATGATTAAATGTGCTAGAACAACCTTGCAAAACAACAATGTATTTTCATTTTCAGCTCAAAACGCAGCCATATTAGGTTCGCAATCAACTAGTTTGAATGTGATTAGCTATCATGCTACTCAAGCTGATGCCGATGCAGGTACAAATCCATTGCCAACCAATGGGTATACGGCAGAAAACAACACCGTGATTTATGTGCGTATCCAAAACATCTCTGATATGGGCTGTTACAGCACCGGAAATTTTACGCTTATTGTAAATCCATTGCCTCCTGTAGATGTATTGCCAAACGTATTGGTTTGTACAAGCTACACCTTACCCGCTTTGACCAACGGAAGTTATTTTTCAAATACTACAGGTTCACTGACTCCTATGGCAGTTGGAACAGTACTAACAGAAACGCAAACGGTTTACATTTTTAATCAACCTGATGGACCTGAAGGATGTAAAGCGGGAAGTAGCTTTAAAGTTACTGTAATTGACCCCAACACAATTACCCCTGCTAGCGGAACGTTTTGTGGAAACTACACCTTGCCTACCTTGAGCTATGGAAACTACTATACACAAACATTGGGTGGCGGAACGCGCTTAAATGCTGGAGCAGTAGTAACTACTTCACAAACCATTCATGTGTATTACCAATCACTAGTTGCTCCTTTTTGTCAAATTAGCACCAACTTCACTGTAACTATAGTACCTAAACCAGAAGTACCTACTTTACCAAATGTATTTGATTGTACATCCTATACTTTACCAGCCTTGGCCGTTGGAAATTACTATACTGAAGTAAACGGAGGCGGAACACAATTGGCTGCTGGAACGGCAATAACCCAAACACAAACCATTTACATCTATGCCACTACAGGTGCACCCAACAACTGTGTTTCGCAAACCATGTTTAAAGTATTCATAGGTTATACTGCACCTGCCAACGTATTACAATGTAATCCATACACCTTGCCTACGTTGCCAATTGGATCTTACTATACTGGGCCAAACGGAACAGGAACCGAATTGCCTGCTGGAACAGTGATTTCTACTCCTCGTCGCGTGTACATTCACATTCCTTCAGCTGGAAATGCAGCTTGTATTCAAAACTTAAACTTTAGCGTAATTGTTTCACAACCTGTGATTGATCAATTGGATGATGTAACCGTATGCGAAAGCTATACTTTGCCAACTTTAACCAGCGGAGCTTATTTCTCTGGTGTAGCCGGAACGGGAACTCGCTACTATGCAGGCGATGTAATTACAACTACCAAAACGATTTACATTTTTAAACGTTCGTCACCCACCTGTTACAACCAAGACAGTTTTACCGTGACTATTGCTCCAAAACCGTTGATTGATTCGCGTTCTGACATTGACATTTGCAACAGCTATACCTTGACTCCATTGACCAACGGAAATTACTACACAGGTCCAAACGGAACTGGTACGCAATTGGCTGCTGGAACGGTGATTACCCAAACGCAAACCATTTACATCTATGCTACCACAGCTACCGCTCCATTTTGTACTGTTGAAAACAGCTTTACAATTACCATTTTCTCGATCACGGCTGATGCGCCTGCTGATATAACCAAATGTGATTCGTACACCTTACCTGCTTTAACCAACGGAAATTATTATACAGGACCAAACGGACCGCACAACCCAAGCAATGTTCAATTGCAAGCTGGTGAGGTTTTGACTGCTACGGCAACCTTGTATGTATACATCGAATCGGGGGCACGCATCAACTGTACGGACGAAAACACCTTTACGATAACTGTAAATCCTACTCCAGTAGTTGCCCCAAAAGCCGACGAAAAAGTGTGTAACGCCTATATCTTGCCAGCTTTGGCTGTAGGAAATTATTTCTCTGGAGCCAATGGAACTGGAACAGCTTACCAAGTTGGGGATGCGATTACCGCTTCTCAAACCGTATACATCTATGCCCAAACCAACTCAGTGCCTAATTGTACAGACGAAGAAGAATTTCACGTTGATGTATTTAATGTAGATGAGTTGCCAAATGTAATTACCTGCGAAACATTTGTATTGCCAGCGTTGACTATTGGAAACTACTACACCGGACCAAACGGATCAGGTATCAGAATGTACCCTGGTCATACTTTATCACATACACAAACAGTATACATCTATGCTCAATCACCTTACTTGACTTCGGCTTGTTACGATCAAAGTTCATTTGTGGTAACCATCATTGATACGCCAATTGCTTACCCAGTAAGTGCGGCTCAAACCACTGTGTGTGATGCCGATGCAATCAACGACGGATATACCCAATTTGACTTGACTACTTTGAATGCCAGCATCCTTGGGTCACAAATTGGCGAAGAATTCATGGTTACTTATTATGCTTCAGCCAACGATGCTGCTGCTGGAATCAATTCGATTACTTCTACTGAATTGCATACGGTTTATGTAAGAGTGAGCAACAACTTGACCACAACTTGTTTTGACATCAAAGCAATCAACATTACGGTAAACAAAGCACCCGAATCAATTGCAACCAACGGAACAGTTTGTTACGACAGCAACACCAATACCTTATTAAACGCCTATACCATCACGTCTGGATTGAATCCTGCGACACACACTTTTGAGTGGTACAACGAAGCGGGTGACTTGGTAGGAACACAAGGAAATTATGTGGCCAATCTACCTGGAGACTATACCCTAGTTGTAAAAAGTACGGTTACGGGCTGTTTTTCACAACCTAAAGTAATCAGCGTAATGCCTTCAATGCCTGCTGTAATTAGCTACGAAGTGAGCGATGCGTTTGATGCCAACCAAGTAATTACAGTTACTGCAGTTGGTGTGGGTGGCGATTACGAATACCAATTAGACAACGGATCTTTCCAAGACAGCAATGTGTTTGAAAACGTATCTTCGGGTACACACATCATCACGGTGCGCGACAAAAACGGCTGTGGACAGACGTATTCAGAAGCCTTATTGGTAAACTATCCTAAATTCTTTACACCTAACGGTGACGGATTTAACGAAACTTGGAACATTGTAGACTTGCAAGCACAATCTACTGCCTTGATTCACATCTTTGATCGCTACGGCAGATTGTTGAAAGACATCAAGCCAAATGGAGCTGGATGGGACGGAAGTTTTGGCGGAGAAATCTTGCCTGCCGATGATTATTGGTTCACCATCACCTATACTGAAGATGGCATTAACAAAGAATTCAAAGCGCACTTTAGCTTAAAACGATAAATAGTAGTTACTTTTTTTGACAATTGAGTAGTTTTTTTTGACAAGCAATTTTAATTAATTGGCATAGAACCGGGTGGAGACCCGGTTTTTATGCTTTGTATACTTACCAACGAATCACTACACTTCCCCAGGTAAATCCGCTACCAAAGGCGGCCAATACCACCAAATCACCCGACTTGACTTTGCCTTGTTCCCAGGCCTCGGTGAGCGCTATCGGAATCGATGCCGCTGTGGTATTGCCGTATTTCTGAATATTATTAAAGACCTGATCGTCGTTGAGCTTAAATTTTTGTTGGATGAACTGCGAGATGCGCAAATTGGCTTGGTGCGGAATGAGCATATCAATATCCGAAACCTGTAAATCATTGGCTTGCAGTCCTTCTTGGATCACTTCGGCAAAACGAACCACTGCATTTTTAAACACGTATTGGCCATTCATATACGGCAAATAACTTTCGTCGTTGGGATCGTTGTCGGCCACAATATCCGAAACCCAACGGCCTCCCATACCCGGTGCTTTGAGACACAATTCTTCGGCGTGAATGCCTTCAGCATGCAAATGCGTGGACATAATACCGACTGCAGTTCCTTCTTCGGCTCTACTGATCACGGCCGCTCCTGCCCCATCGCCAAAAATAACCGAGACATTTCGACCCCTGTCGGTCATGTCCAATCCGCCCGAATGCACCTCTGATCCAATCACCAAGATGTGTTTGTACATACCAGTTTTGATGTATTGGTCTGCGATTGATACAGCATACACAAAGCCCGAACATTGGTTGCGAATGTCTAAGGCCCCTACTGTGCGCAATCCCAACTCGCGTTGCACCAACACGCCAGGACCCGGAAAATAATAATCGGGACTCAGCGTAGCAAAGATTACAAAATCAATGTCTTCGGGTAAAAGTTGCGCACGATCAAGTGCTTGTTTGGCCGCTTTCACGCCCATACTGGTTGTGGTGTCTTCGCCTTTTACAATATGGCGACGTTCTTGGATACCCGTGCGTTCTTGGATCCATTCATCCGAAGTGGTGAGTACCTTGGCTAAATCATCATTGGTAATTATTTGGTTAGGAACATAGAATCCTAAGCCAGAAAAGACAGAACGATACATACGGAGTAGATTTAAAATTGTCTTTCAAACATACACAATATAAAGTTTCCCTAATGTAAAATTATTTGACTACTTTGATATTTTGTCGGCCCGTGTTGGTGTGTAAATTAATGTAGTACACGCCAGGAGCATAAGGAAAATCAACCGTGTACTTTTGCGTGGATTGCTCAGGAATATCGGCTTTTTGGATTAATTTGATTCGGCGGCCATTGGCATCGTAGAGTTCCATTCGGAGGTGATCGGCCGCGGGAAATTCAATTTCAATCGTGAGTTTATCTTGAATTGGATTAGGAAAAACGGTGGCCTTTAGCTTTTCGCGAGGGGATTCCACAAAAGTAGAAGACCCTAAACCTTGTTCGCTAAATTTATAAATGGTTGTTCCAGAAGCATATGCCAGCTGATCGCTCAATATGACAATGCGATTCAAATTGCTGCCCACGGGATTTTCGATCCAGGTGTCGCCACCATCAAAAGTTTCCAGTATCGGAGAAACGTGTCCGCCCATCCAACCGTGGTTTTCAGTGAGAAATCCTACTGCTTGAATGTCGGTGTCAGGTACCGGTTTGCTGGTCCACGTCAATCCGTTATCGGTGGATTTGATGAGCTGGCCTGTATTGGGAAAAACTGACTCTACCGAACCAAAAATTACCGACGGATTGCTGGCCAATCGCTGCAATTTCCAGACGTATTCGCCTTCAATTGGGGTTGTATATAAGGTGGTCCAAGTTAGTCCGCCGTCGGTGGTTTGAAGCACCACTCCCCCGTTTTCATTTGATCCCGAGGCCAAACCATTGTTTTCGTCGGTAAACAATACCTCAACCAAGGCTGTCGCATGAACTGACATGTCTATATATTGCCACGTTTCCCCGCTGTCGGTCGACTTGATGATAAATGCAGGGGAAAAATAAGCCCCACAACCATAAATAGTTGAGCTACCCACCGCATCTAAACCGCAAATGGCTTGTGGATTTGGAGAAATCGTTTCTATTCTAGACCAGGTAGTTCCTCCATCGGTGGTTTTTAAAAATATGCCGCTTAAGGTACCCACAAATCCAACATTTTCATTCAGAAACTCCACATTTCTAAAGTAGGTGTTTATCGGAAGCTGTGGCGTAGATTCGGCCAATTGAGTAACCCACGTTTGTCCACCATCGGTGGTTTTGTATATCGCAGCATAATAGCCATTGGCTGCCCAACCCAGGTTTTCGTTTAAAAAAAATACATCGTCAAAGCGTTGGTTGTTGATGTTGGTGCCCATTGAAGTAAGGGGCGCCCATTGCAATTGAGCCAAAGCGGTAAAGCTCTGAAAAACAACAAGTAAACTGAGGATCTTTTTCATAGTGAGTAAATATATGTATTACTTTTTGGGAGGTTAAATGTACAGCTTATGCTCCATTGCACAAAGCCAAATTGAGTTCAAGCCCATTTGCCAATGCTTCATGATGAATAAAAAAAATAGAAATGTCCTTGCAACGGCTTTCTATCAAATAATGCGTGCCCTGAAAATAATGTGCCACTACTTCTACTGTAATTGGTCCCTCTTGTGCCACACGCAGTTGGTGCGGATAAATTAATCGCAAGTCCGAATTGGCCGATTCTTCAAACCAACAGCTTGGTAGGGTGTTCACATCACCAAACATGGAAGCCGTGTAAAAATCAGGCGGAAGATTGAATAAAGTAGAAGGCGAGTCGTGCGCAACTTTTTGGCCGTCTTTGAGCACCAAAACCTCATCGGCAAAACCCAATATATCCTGCACGTCGTGGGTGGCAAACACGCAACTGATGCCTTGTGCTTTGAGGTAGGCAAACAACTTGCGGCGCAAACTATTTTTTCTAAAATTATCGATATGACTAAACGGCTCGTCGAGCAACAACAGCTCCGGTTCTAAGGCCAATACTTTGGCCAAGGCCACGCGTTGCATTTGTCCGCCACTCAAATTTTTTACTTTTTCTTGGGCAAATTCAGCCATTTCGACCGTTTCCAATAAGGCAGCAATACGTGCGTTTTTATTCGCTTTTTGGGTATTGGATAAAAACGAACCCACATTTTCGGCCACCGTGGTGTAAGGCATCAGATCAAAATCTTGGGCCAAAAATTTCATGTAGGGCATGCCGGGAATCAGATGGTATTTTGGACCTAAAACCTCTTGATCTTTCCAACGAATGTGCCCTTGATCTACATCGTGGAGTCCGTAAATGAGTTTTAGCAAGGTGCTTTTGCCACAGCCACTTTCACCAATCACAGCCAAATGTTTACCCGACTCCAATCCAAACGACAAGGCATCGAGGGTGGTGGTTTTGGAATAGGAAAAAGATAGATTTTTTACGGCTAGCATGGCATCGGTGTGAACGGCAAACTTACAAACTTTACTAAAAAATAAGAGCGAACCTCCCATTTAATTGGGTGCCGCTCTCACCAACATAACCAATCATGGGAAATGTAATTAGGACGTTTTATATTTTTCAAAAGTTTTGGTGTCCACGCGCGCCTTGAGATCGTGTAATAAGTTATACAGCCCAAAAAAGGTGCGGTTGATGTATAAAAAATGTTTGGAACCGCGATTGCCATTCATCTTGCGCAGCTGTGGATCTTTGGCAAATTCTTCGCCCATTTTGGCAATTTTTCCAAAAAATTCGTGGTCCGAGAAATCAAAAAAGTCTGCGTGAAACGGTTTGGTAAACAGCTGCAACATCTCGTGAAATAAGGCTGTAAAATAAGCGACTTCTTGCGGATTATCATCGGTGCGCAAGATTTCTAATTCGTACAATTTTTCGTTAAACAAAGCCTTGTCGTTGATTACTTCGGGCTTGGCCAATTCAAAATAAGGCACATAAAATACTTCGGGCACCTGCTTGATGCAGCCAAAATCAATGGCTACCAAATTTTCATTCGCGTCAATCAAAAAATTGCCGGGATGCGGATCAGCATGCACTTGCTTTAGAAAATGGATTTGATACATATAAAAATCCCACAAGGCCTGCCCTATTTTGTCGCCCGTAGCGCGATTGGTATTTTGGACAGCAAATTCTGAGAGATGCTTGCCTTCGATCCATTCCATGGTCAGTATTTTGGCCGAAGAATAGGCTGGATAATAAGTAGGAAATCGCAAGTTTTCAATCGTCTTACACAAGCTTGAAATTTCAATGCTTTGTTTTAATTCGAGCGTATAATCGGTTTCTTCTAGGAGTTTATGTTCTACTTCTTGAAAATATTTGTCGGAGTCCTTTCCTTTGATATTAAACATCCGCAAGGCAATGGGTTTTACCATGGCCAAATCGGAGCTGATGCTTTGGGCAACGCCGGGGTATTGAATTTTTACCGCAAAAACGTGAGCCTCTTTGGTGGCTTTGTGCACCTGACCTATACTGGCGGCGTGCACGGCATCGGGAGTAAACGTGTCGTAGATTTCTTCGGGAAATTGCCCCAAATATTTTTTGAAGGTTTTGCGCACCAAGGGTGCCGATAATGGCGGAACCGAAAACTGCGACAACGAAAATTTATCCACATAGGCTTGGGGCATGATGCTCTTGTCCATGCTGAGCATTTGAGCCACTTTTAAGGCGCTGCCCTTCAGGTTTTGTAAGCCGTCGTATATATCTTCGGCGTTATTTTCGTTTAATTTTTCTCTGGTCAAATCGGGATTCACCAATTTTTCACCGTAGTAGGCCATGTAGTTTCCCCCTACTTTAAAACCGGTTTTTACCAATTGTCCGGCGCGTTGAATTTTGGTAGTAGGAATTTTATCGAGTGTTTTCATGGCTTATTGCATTTTTTCTTTCCAAAGAAATTTGCCCAAATCAAACAAACTTTCCAACGGTTTGGTATCGGCCAAGTCGACTACGGTATTCACTGATTTTTCGATTAAAATGTCGGTTTTTTCAAATCCTTTGGACGTATCATCCAACCAAAATTTGAGTAAAAACATAAACTGGATCCACGCCCCTTCGGCATATACTTTCTCGGTGGCCTTAGCTACTTTTTCAAACGAACCCGTTTGGGGAGATATAACCACTTGCTCCATATATTTTTTGAATTCCTGACGAAATGCCTTCAGGCTTTCGAGGTTTTTCAAGCCGGCTTTGTTTTCGACCAAAGCAAAGGAAACATAGCTGCGGTTGAGCGTTAGAATTTCAAACAAGGTAAAGAACAACGTGAGTAATTTATTTTTATCCGAATAGCCCGCAAAATCAGGCTCTTTTTCGATGGTATCCACTGCATTTTCAAAAAATTTAACCCAAATGTTTTGACGCAAAGCATCCAAGGAATTGAAGTGCGCATAAAATTCGGTTTCGTCCAATTCCTGCTGTTTGCAAAACGAAAACACATTCTTGGGTGTTTCATTGGATTCCAATACGGCTTGCATGTAGCGAGAAATCAATTGATTTTCGTCGAGGGGTTTTGATTTGGAAGTTGCTTTTTTGGTAGTGGCCATTTTTGTAGATTTAAATGAGGCGTAAAAGTAATTATTGTTTAACTATTTTTAAAATTAATTAAACAAAATATTTGTTAATTGTTTTCCCGACTTTAAATCAGCTGATAAAAGTGCATGCGACAATTTGTCACTTTTTTAAAATTGGTACTTTATTTGTCTAGTATTGGAAAACCCTAAAAATTTATATTACTATGAGTACCGGAAAAATTAATGTATCAGTAGAGAACATCTTTCCCTTAATCAAGAAATTTTTATATAGCGACCACGAAATTTTCTTGCGGGAATTGGTTTCCAACGGAACAGACGCTACCCTTAAACTGAAACACCTTTGCAGTATTGGCGAAACAAATGTTGAATATGGCCAACCGCAAATTGAAATCAAAATTGACAAAGACGGCAAAAAACTCCACATCATTGACCAAGGATTGGGAATGACGGCGGATGAAGTGGAGAAATACATCAACCAAGTGGCCTTCTCGGGTGCCGAAGAATTTTTAGACAAATACAAAGATTCAGCCAAAGACTCCGGAATTATCGGGCATTTTGGATTGGGATTCTACTCGGCGTTTATGGTGGCCGAAAAAGTTGAAATCATCACAAAATCCTACAAAGACGAACCGGCAGCCCACTGGACTTGTGATGGCAGTCCTGAATTTACGCTCGAAGCACATGACAAAAGCAGTCGTGGAACGGAGATTATTTTGCACATCGCCGAAGATTCGGTTGAGTTTTTAGAAGAAAGCCGCATCAAAACCTTGTTGAACAAATACAACAAGTTCATGCCTATTCCGATCAAATTTGGGACAAAAACAGAAACGCTTCCTAAACCAGAAGATGCACCCGAAGACTACAAAGCAGAAACTATTGAAGTTGATAATATCATCAACAACCCCAATCCAGCTTGGACCAAACAGCCTACTGAATTGACTGAGGATGATTACAAAGGATTCTACCACGAATTGTATCCGATGCAATTTGACGAGCCGTTGTTTCACATTCACTTGAATGTGGATTATCCGTTTAATTTGACCGGAATTTTGTACTTCCCTAAATTGGGATCGGACATGCAAATGCAAAAAGACAAAATTCAATTGTACCAAAATCAGGTGTATGTAACCGATAATGTAGAAGGAATTGTTCCTGAATTTTTAACGATGCTCAAAGGGGTGATTGATTCCCCAGACATTCCGTTAAACGTATCGCGCTCGTATTTGCAAGCCGATGGAGCCGTGAAAAAAATCTCGAACTACATTACCCGTAAAGTGGCCGATAAATTGAAATCGTTGTTTACTGAAAACCGCGAGGATTTTGAGAAAAAATGGAACGACATCAAAATTGTATTGGAATACGGCATGTTGTCAGAGCCGAAGTTTTACGAAAAAGCGGGTAGTTTTGTGCTATATCCTACCGTAGACGATCGTTATTTTACTTTTGATGAATTGAAAGAAGCCATCAAAGACACCCAAACCGACAAAGACGGGAAATTGGTGGTTTTGTATGCCGGAAATAAAGATGCACAACACAGTTACATTGACGAGGCCAAAGCCAAAGGATATGAAGTGTTGTTGCTCGACAGCCCGATTGTGTCACACTTGATTCAAAAATTGGAAGCCGACAACGAAAACGTGACTTTTACACGCGTAGACAGTGACCACATTGACAACTTGATCAAAAAAGACGACACGGTCATTTCAAAATTATCGGATACCGAAAAAGAAACCTTGAAAACCGTCTTGGAAGGCTTTGTACCCAAACAAACCTACACGGTACAAATGGAAGCGCGTGACAGCCAAGCGGCTCCGTTTATCATAACCCAACCCGAATTCTTGCGCCGCATGAAAGAGATGAGTCAATCCGGTGGCGGTGGCGGAATGTTTGGCATGGGCAATATGCCTGAAATGTACAACTTGGTGGTGAATACCAACTCGGAGTTGGCCAGCCACATTTTGGCAACCCAAGAGGCAGCCGTACAAGAAAGCATGGTGAAACAAGCCTTGGATTTGGCCAAATTATCGCAAAACTTGCTCAAAGGAGAAGAATTGACCGCCTTTGTGAAACGCAGTTTTGAGTTGATTAAATAAATCCATCAACATGTATATACAAAAAGACCTGAGTTTAAGCTCAGGTCTTTTTTTTAAATATATTTGAATCCAATTCCAATTGACCATGAACCTCAACATCGAAACCCCTGCCCTTTTGTTCTCGGCCACATCCTTGATTTTGTTGGCCTACACCAATCGTTTTCTAACCATTGCCACCATTGTAAGAAGCTTGAAACAAACCTATGAACAAAAGGAAAATTCAACCATTTTACTTGAAATAAAAAACCTCAATCTCCGACTCACCTTGATTCGTTACATGCAATTGTTTGGCGTATTGTCCTTGTTTTTATCAGTATTCGCCATGTTGTTGTTATTTTTAGCTCAAGAAATCGTGGGGATTTATTTGTTTGGCTTGAGTTTGTTGAGCCTGCTGATCTCGTTAGGCATTTCTTTTTGGGAAATCAGCATCTCGGTTAATGCCTTACGATTGCATTTAAGTGAATTAATTACCGATAATAAAGCACACTAATGGACCAACTCATTTCCTATTTTGGTACAATTCCATCGTTGCATCGCTCGGCCATCTTATTTGGCGGTATAGCGTTTTTCTGGTTGCTCGAAAATGCTTTTCCATTAATACGCATGCACTATAACCAATGGAAACATGCTGGCGTCAATTTCTTTTATACCGGAACAACCATCGTGATCAATTTTTTACTTGCTTTTTTATTGGTTGCAACAGCCGTTTGGTGTGAAACAAATCAGGTTGGATTGTTGTACCTTTTTCCAGCGCTTCCAAGCTGGGGATTTGCCTTGCTGGGATTGTTGTTGTTGGATTTTATAGGCGCCTATTTGGTGCATTGGGTGGAACATCAAATTCCATTATTTTGGCGAATGCACCTCATCCATCACTCTGACAAATGGGTAGACACCACTACCGCCAACCGGCATCATCCGGGCGAGAGTGTGTTGCGATTTGCCTTTACCTGCTTGGGGATTATCGTTGTGGGAGCACCCATGTGGCTGGTGTTATTGTACCAAACTTGCTCGGTTGTAGCCACGCAATTCAACCACGCCAACATTAAGCTACCGCAAAAATTGGACTATCTGCTGAGCTATATTTTGGTATCACCCAACATGCACAAAGTACACCACCATTATATGTTGCCTTACACCGACAGTAATTTTGGCAATATTTTTTCCATTTGGGATCGGCTGTTCGGGACCTTTATGTACCTGCCTTCGGATGAAATTGTATACGGCATCGACACCTACTTTGACGATCAACAAACCAATTCGATTGGGGAATTATGGAAAATTCCTTTTTCGCGTGATTTTCGCTTTAAAAAACCAACAACCTAAGCATACAAAGCCGAGAACGACAAGTAAAAAATAAAATCAAGTTTTGATTGTTTTTATTTTTTTTAGTAATATTGGATTCAAAATTGTCAAATTAAAACAGAAATTGAATTCCTTTTCAGATGAAAAAGAGCAAACGCATTGAATTAACTTGGGAACAAAATGAACGATTGATTACCTTGGCTTTGGAAGAGCGTAATCCGTTTGAAATCATTAAGAAAGAATTGGGCATCGACGAAAAAGACGTGCTCGAGATCATGAAAAAGAAACTCACCGCCGACAAATTTGAGGTGTGGAAAAAGAAGGCCAACGCCGCCAAACCCAAACCGAAACCCATAAAAATTGATGATTTTGACGATGATTTAGACGGCAAATACTACATCAAAAATAAATTTGATTAAGCCTACAACTCCTGCAAGTCGGGAGTTTTTTTTTGAAAAAAAATAGAATAACGTAATTCTGTGAATTGTTTATCCAAAACTTACGCTTTAGTTCTCTATTTTTGCTACACCAATCACACAACGAACCATTAAATAGACCTTTTCAATCATGCGAAAACTAGTTCTAATTTTCTTACTCTGTCTTTCATTGAATGCCCATTCACAAACAAATATCAACATTGGAACAACCACCGTAGAGGTTCAAACAATCTACACGGGATTGGATATTCCGTGGGAAATTATTTATGGGCCCGACGGCTACATTTGGACTACTGAACGAAAAGGAATCATCAGCCGAATAGATCCCGTCGCGCAAACCAAAACGGTAATTTTAAACATTGTTTCCTCTGTTTACCAAAACTCAGAATCAGGACTGTTGGGAATGGTGCTTCATCCAAATTTTGCAACAAATCCAGAAGTGTTTATTGCTTATACCTACGGTACATTTTCCAATCTGCGCGAAAAAGTAGTCAAGTATACCTACAACGGTACTAACTTAGTAAACCCCGTAATTATACTCGATAATATTATTGGCAACACCACTCATAACGGATCTCGTCTACTTATTATGCCCGATAATACTTTATTGTTTTCAACAGGAGACGCTCAAAATCAGTTGTTTCCTCAAGACATCAATGATTTAAATGGGAAATTAATTCGGATAAATTTAGACGGCACAATTCCGGCGGACAATCCCATTGCAGGCAACCCAGTGTATTCGATTGGCCATCGCAACGTACAAGGCTTACTCTTGCATCCCAATGGAAAAATTTACATGTCCGAACACGGCGCATCAACTGACGATGAGTTTCAAGTAGCCGAACCGGGAAGAAATTACGGTTGGCCTAATGTAGAAGGTTTTTGTAACACGTCTAACGAACAAAGTTTTTGTACAGCCAACAACGTAAAAGAACCACTTTTGGCCTGGACCCCAACCATTGCGCCTTCAGATTTAGTGTATTATGAAAACGCTGCCTTTCCGGAGTTCAATAACAAAGTACTGATGACGGTCTTGAAAGATAAAAAATTGATTGCTATGCAACTCGATGCAACAGGCAACTCGGTTTTGAGTCAGACGCATTATTTGACCAACCAATATGGCCGATTGCGTGACATTTGCGTGGGCGCCCAAAAAGAAATTTATTTGGCTACCAATGGCTCGTCTTGGTCAAACACCAATCCCAATACACACAGCATTATTGTGCTTCGTCCACCAAATGATTTAGGAATTGATGAAGTAGACGGCAGTAAAATAGCTGTTTTTCCCAATCCAATATCCACTTCATTTACTGTTCAATTTTCAGGAAACACCGTTGGAAATCAAATCAGTTTAACGGACATGACAGGTAGAATGATCTATTCAGCTTGGATCGATACCCCCTCTACCGTAATTGATACCGCCCATTTAAACAAAGGAGTATACGTCCTTACGGTACACTCCAAAAACGGAAAGAACTATACTAAAAAACTAATTAAATAATGTGTTCCGTACTATAACGCGTTACATACAAACCAATCACATGAAAAAAAACCTACTTATTTTAGCACTGGCTGTGGGGCTTTGGACAAACACAGCGCAGGCACAAGCCAAAAAATCGGAAGCCATAAAGGTTCAAATTGACCTCAACAAAATAGTAAACGACCAAGTAAATGTGACCGTTTATACCCCAAAAATGCAAGCTGACGAGGCGGTATTTAACATCCCTAAAATCATTCCAGGCACCTATTCAGTTGATGATTACGGTAAATTCATTGAAAACCTGACTGCCTATGATGCTTCCGGTAAAACATTGTCTGTGGAGAAAAAAGACGACAATTCATGGACCATCAAAAACGCTAAAAAACTGGTGAAAATCAGCTATTTCGTAAACGACACCTACGACACTGAAAACACCCATAAAATATTTTCGCCAGCCGGAACTAATATTGAAGCAGACAAAAATATCCTTGTCAACACGCACGGTTTTGTGGGGTATTTTTCGGGCTATAACGAAAATCCTTACCAAGTTAAAATCACGCACCCCGAAAATTTGTGGGGCGCTACCTCGATGACCGATTTGGATGCAAGTGCCACAGCCGACGTATTTGAAACCGCACGTTATGCTGAGTTGGTTGAGAACCCCATCATGTACAGCAAAAAAGACGTGAGCACCTTTACCATTCAAGGTATGGACATTTTGATTGCCGTGTATTCTCCCAATGGAACACACTCCGCCGAGAGTCTTACTGCCGATATGCAACGCATGATGGTGGCACAAAAAACATTTTTAGGTTCATTCAATGCCAACAAAAAATACAGCGTGTTAATTTACCTCTCCGACATGCAAAAGGAAAAGGACGCACGTGGGTTTGGCGCACTTGAACATCCAACTTGCACCACGGTGGTTATGCCTGAAGCCGTGGGCAAAGACGAATTGGCCGAGCAATTGAAAGACGTGGTTTCACATGAGTTTTTCCACATTGTCACTCCGCTGACCATTCATTCTAATGAAATTCATTATTTTGATTTTAACAGCCCCAAAATGTCACAGCACTTGTGGATGTATGAAGGTGTGACCGAGTACTTTGCTAATTTGTTCCAAGTAAACCAAGGCCTAATTGACGAAGTAGAATTTTACAGCCGCATGGCCGGAAAAATAGCTAATGCAGCACGAATGGATGACCAAATGTCGTTTACCACCATGAGTGCCAACGTACTTTCTGATCCCTACAAAGAGCAGTATTTGAATGTATACGAGAAGGGTGCGTTGATTGGCATGTGTATCGATATCATTATCCGAGAAAAAAGCAATGGCACAAGAGGCATCTTGGATTTGATGCAACAATTGTCTGCCAAATTTGGTGCCCAAAAACCATTTAATGATCAAGAATTATTTGCTACCATAACCGCATTAACCTATCCTGAAGTAGGCGAATTTTTAACTACCTATGTAGCCGGTGAAACGCCCATTCCCTACGACACCTATTTTGCTAAAATGGGGGTAACCAAAAAAGTAATACAAGTTGCGGGTAATCCGTTTATCAAAGACCAACGTCCGTTAATTACGGTTAATCCTGCCACCAAAGAAATCATTGTATTGCCTGCCAGTCCATTGAATTCGTTTTTTACCGAATTAGGGCTACAAGCTGGCGATATCATTACCGCTATCAATGACACCAATTATAACTTAGACAATATCTACGACATGATCATGGCCAGTGAAGGTTGGAAACAAGACGACGCCATAACGGTGAGCATCAAAAGAGACGAAAAAAACTTAGTCATTCAAGGAAAAGTGAAACTACCTATGGAAGACCAAGACGGTTTTGAAGCTACAAATCAAGAACGAATGAAGCTAAAAGATGCTTGGTTAAAAGGCTAAGTTGAGTCCAAAAACAGCATTCCCCCAATTGCCTTTCGATTGGGGATTTTTTTTAAAATAGTTAAACACATATAAATTCAATATATACATGAAAATAGTTGCCAGTATAAGCCTTTGCTTGCGTTTGCTAAGCTGTACACAAAAAGAACAAATTGGAAATTTACACCTTAGCGGAAATGTAAAAGGATTAAAAAAGGGTACACTCT
>JAGNTC010000144.1 GCA_017987725.1 Flavobacterium sp. | reverse complement strand
AAAAAGCAGGAATAAAAAATAATATTGATGCGAAAAAACCAAGTAACGACTCAATCCCAACAGCATGTTTTTTTGGTGAATGCGTTTAGGGATTTCATTTATTTTTTGTGTAAAACGTTCAATCGAGTAGCCTTTGATGGTGATTTTTTTTACCGAAAAAAGCAAGCCAAGAAACAGTACAAAACCAACAAATAATGCCAGTACGGTGCGAGTGCCAAAAACGGGATATAATGCATTAAAATAGAGCAGCCCAACTACCCCAAACAGCACGGTAATGATCATTTGAATTCCGTTGCAAAGCAAGTTGAGAAAAATTATTTTTTTGGTTTTATTTTTTTCAAAATAAACTGCTTTACCGGCATATTCACCAAAGCCGTTGGGGGTAAATATTCCTGCAGTTAATGCGGCAAATACCTGCACGGCCGATTGGCCTTGCGACATAAAACGAAAACTACCCACCAAGTTTTGCCATTTTAGAATTTCGAAGTAGCGATTCCAGACACTCAAACTCAAAATAAAGCACAAAAAGAAAATAGAATGTTGGCCCATCGTTTCCCATAGTCGACCCCACTCAAGTGTTTTTGAATTCGAAATTTGATTGGATATAAACCACAAAGCTGCCACAACAACAGTCCATTTTGCTAGGGTTGTAAGCTCATTTTTGTATCGGAGTATCCACTGCATCATGGGTGCAAAGAAAACCAAAAAGAGGCAGACTTCCCAATGGTTTTACTTTGGTTGAATGAGTTGGTGAATTGAGTTTGCAGTCTCATTATTTTTTTTACTTTTAGCGCATTAAAAATCAACCCGAATGAAAAATTATTATCTTTTTATATGCTTGTTCAGCGCAAGTATATTTGCACAACAAGCCACCACTTGGACAAAAGTTGAGGCGATTACTTCAGCCCAATCCAAAAACACCATGCGGGAATCATTCCCCAAATCCTACGCATTGTTTGCAGCACCTATTGCTTCAATGAAGTTGGCTTTGCAAGCCGCTCCCAATAAAATGGAAGCCAGCCAGTCTAATGTGATCATCTCTGTGCCCAATACACAAGGAAGCATCGAGCATTTCCGGGTGTTTGAGTATTCCAATTTTTCAACTGAGTTGCAAGCCCGTTTTCCAGAAATTCGCTCTTATATTGGCGTGGGAATCGAAGATCCTGTTGCGCAAATTCGCTTCAGCATGGACCAAAATGGCTTTCAGGCTATGGTATTTCGCGTAGGCAAACGCAACGAATTTATCGAGCATTTTTCTGCTGATGGATCGGTATATGCCGTATTTGAAAGCAGCCGCGAAAAGGGCAAATTGCCTTTCACTTGTTCCACAATTGACACACAAGTAGCCACCGATTTGGCTGGTAGAACAGCCCAATCTAGTTCGGGTGAATTGCTCACGTTCCGCTTGGCTTTGTCTTGTAATGCCGAATACACTACTTATTTTGGAGGAACTGTTGCCGGCGCATTAGCCGCAATGAATGCGACCATGACTCGTGTAAATGGTGTGTTTGAAAAAGACTTGGCGATTCACATGAATTTAGTTGACAACACAACCATTATTTATACCAATGCAGCTTCTGATCCTTATACGACAATGGGACAATGGAATGGACAATTGCAAACTACGTTGACCAATGTGGTTGGAGAAGCCAATTATGATGTGGGCCATATGTTTGGCGCTTCAGGTGGTGGAGGGAATGCCGGATGTATTGGCTGCGTATGTGTCAATGGTCAAAAAGGAAGTGGGATTACATCGCCTTCTGATGCTATACCCGAAGGAGACACCTTTGATATCGATTATGTAGCACACGAATTGGGTCACCAATTTGGAGGAAATCACTCGTTTTCACAAAACGTGGAAGGATCGGGAGTAAATGTAGAACCGGGATCTGGATCGACCATTATGGGGTATGCCGGGATCACCAGCCAGGATGTGCAGCCACATTCGGACGATTATTTTGTGTATGCCAACATCAAACAAATCCAAGATAATATGGTGGGTAAAACTTGCCCGGTACGTACAACCTTGACCAATGTAGCTCCTGTGGTAAATGCAGGAGCCGATTATACCATTCCAAAAAGCACTCCCTTTATTTTAGATGGTACTGCCACCGATGCCGATGGAGATGCCTTGACCTACTGTTGGGAGCAAAATGATTCAGCAACCAATCAAACTGGTGCCAATAGCGCTGCCTCGGCAACCAAAACCGGCGGTCCAAACTGGCGATCTTACACCCCGGTAGCAACCTCAAAAAGATATTGTCCGCCTTTGGCTCGTGTAATTGCTAATGCCAATACCACTCAGGGCGCAGAGATTGTGGTTGAAGCATTGAGTTCGGTTGCCCGTACATTAAATTTTGTATTGACCGCACGCGATAATTATGCTGGAGCGGGTCAAACCAAATCAGATGCAATGCTCGTAACCGTATCGGCTGCAGCTGGACCCTTTTTGGTTTCGGTACCCAATACCGCTGTCGATTGGCCCGTGGGAACCAGTCAAGATGTAACCTGGGACGTGGCAGGAACAACAGCCAACAACGTGAATGCCGCTACCGTTGACATTTATTTGTCTACCGACGGAGGACTTACCTATCCGATTCAATTGGCAAGTGCTGTCCCCAATGATGGAATAGAAACCATCACCGTGCCGAATAACATTGGCACAACAAACCGCATTATGGTAAAAGGACATAACCATATTTTTTATGATATTTCGAATACCAATTTCACCATTTCAGAAGCCCTAGTTGATTTTACTATCAACGCCATTGGCGGAACTTCGGTGCAAACCTGCGCTGGAACTTCGGTTGAAAAAGCGATACAGTTTACCACCTATTTGGGTTTTGCCGAAAACACGAATTTTACAACCAGCGGCGCGCCAGCAGGATCGGTGATTACCTTTAACACCAATCCAATCAACGCCACTGGAGTTGTGTTGATGAGCATTGACAACACAGCGGGTGCAAGTCCAGGCGTTTATCCAATTGTGGTTACCGCCTCATCTGGATCAATTGTAAAAACCATAACCATTAATTTCCAATTATTTGCTTCCAGTTTTGCAGGAGTGAACTTAACGAGCCCAGCCAATTTGGCCGGAAGCCAAGCAACAGCCTTGACTCTTTCTTGGACTGCTGATACCAATGCTACTTCCTATGATGTGGAGGTGGCTACCGATGCTGCCTTTACGGCTATTGTTTCCACAGGAACTGCCAGTTCAAACAGTTATGCCATATCTGGCTTAAGCAACCTAACCGATTACTATTGGAGAGTTCGTCCTTTAAATCCATCTTGTTCAGGAGAGTTTTGTCCAGCCAATCAATTTACGACAGGCAATATTTTGTGCGCGACCTTACCTTCGGCCAACGTGCCTTTGACTATTGCTACCACAGCCAATGTAACCGTAAATTCTACCTTGGCCGTAACCGAAAACCTTACCTTGACCGATGTAAACGTGAGTGTAAATATTACTCATTCTTGGGTAAATGACTTGACACTAACCTTGATTAGTCCTGCGGGAACTGCTGTTCAACTAGTGGCACGTCCTTGCAACAATGTGAGATTAAATGACATCAATGCCACCTTTGACGATGCGGGGATTCCCATTGTTTGTGCCAATAATCCAGCCATTTCCGGGACAGTAAAACCCACGCAAGTATTATCGGCCTTTAACGGACAAACTTCGCAAGGAACGTGGACCTTGCGCGTGTTGGATTCGGTCAATCAAGACGGTGGATCAATCGTAGGGTGGAGTTTAAATCCTTGTGGAATTCAAGTGCCGTTGAGCGTTGACCAAAACAGTTTGGCAAACTTTACGGTTTTTCCAAACCCTACCCAGGGCAACTTTACGGTTCAATTCAATTCAGATTCTTCTCAAGCCATTCAAGTAGAAGTGTATGATTTGCGTGGCCGATCAGTGTATCACTCAAACCATGAAAATACTGGTTTTATCAACCAAAACATCCAATTGACTGCCGTTCAAGCAGGGGTATATGTGTTGAAAGTAAAAGACGGAACCAAACAAGTAACGCGCAAATTGGTAATCAACTAATCTCGTGTATCTATACAAGAGAAGGCCGTTGTGATGACGGCCTTTTTTTATGGAGTTAAGCATGTGATATCACGAATTGTAAGGATACTAATTTATTTTTTAGAGTATATTTGAGGCAAACAACTACCGTATGGAACGCATTATTTTGGGCATTGATCCGGGTACCACCATCATGGGTTTTGGTTTGATCAAGGTGGTCAACAAAAAAATGGAATTTGTTCAGCTCAACGAATTGATCTTAAGTAAATACGATGACCATTACACCAAGCTAAAAGTAATTTTTGAACGTACCATCGAACTCATAGAAACGCATCATCCAGATGAAATTGCCATTGAAGCGCCTTTTTTTGGCAAAAATGTGCAATCCATGCTCAAGCTCGGAAGAGCCCAAGGAGTAGCCATGGCGGCTGGTTTATCGCGCCAAATTCCCATTACCGAATACGAGCCCAAAAAAATTAAAATGGCCATTACAGGCAACGGAAATGCCAGCAAAGAGCAGGTTGCTAAAATGTTGCAGCAGTTGTTGGGCCTTAAAGAATTACCCAAAAACCTGGATTCCACCGATGGCTTGGCGGCTGCGGTTTGTCACTTTTTTAACTCGGGGAAAGTCACGGGCAGCAAAAGCTACAGCGGCTGGGATGCCTTTGTGAAACAAAACGAAAACAGAGTGAAGTAAGTTGATTTCGTTTATATAGTTTAATATTTTTCAAATAAAATGGCAGGCATTTATATCCATATTCCGTTTTGCAAACAGGCCTGTCATTATTGTGACTTTCATTTTTCGACTTCGGTCAAGAGCAAAAGGCAATTGCTTGACGCTTTGGTTCAGGAAATCCATTTACGCAAAGACAGTTGGCTTGGTGAAGCAGTTGAAACCATTTATTTCGGTGGGGGAACACCCTCGGTTCTGACTGCTGAGGAGTTAAATTGGATTTTGGATGCCGTTTTCAGTCATTTCCCCGTAATTGAACAACCAGAGATTACCCTCGAAGCCAATCCCGATGATTTGACTCCGGATTACCTCTTGACACTCTCACAAACCAGAATCAACCGCTTGAGTATTGGCATACAGTCTTTTTTTGATGCCGATTTACAACTCATGAAT
>JAGNTC010000026.1 GCA_017987725.1 Flavobacterium sp. | reverse complement strand
TCCTGAAAATTTTTCAAAACCCCTGGATGCAATTTGCCAATAAATAATTTAGCCAATTTTGGATCACGTTCACTCCATTCCCCCAAACAATATCGTAAAGCCAAAGTATAAGCCGAATAGTTTACCACCGGATCGGGGTGCTTGGAAGCCGCCAAAAAACCAATAAAATTGCATTCACTTTCGCTGGCATAGCCCAACTGATGTGCCATCTCGTGTGCAGCGGTCATGGGCAATACATAGCCCGGTCCGTTGGTGTTTACCTGTGCCTCGAGCGTAAACGGATTCAAGTAGCCGCCAAATCCCATATAGGAAAGCGGGGTGCTAAACAACGAGCGTTTGATGCTGGTCAGTTGATTATTTTCGGGAGCAATGGAAGTGGGCAAGGCTGCGTAACCCAACAACGGACTTTGCAAAGCCTCGGCTTTTGAAAACGGCAACCGCACTTTTTGATGGGGATTGTGGGTGATTTGCAGCTGTAGGGCATTGGTTTTACGCAGTAGATATTTGGTAAAATCATACAATTGTTTCGGTGTGTATTCTCGGTTAAGGGCAAGTTTGGTATGTAAAGGTTCACGCGAATAATTGAGCCCCCAGACCAAATAAAACACAAAGTAGCCAATGGAAAAAAAACGTATTAATTGCCAAAGTCCCAAATTCCAATTTCTTTTTTTTAGGGTATTGCAACTCCATTTGGCTGCAAGAATTAGCACTAGACCATACCCCACATCGCCCACCGAAAAGGGGATCCAACCCAAAAGGGTACGCAGAAATGAAGCCCAAATGGGGTACAGTCCACTGCTGTAATAGTGTTCTATCTGTATTGGGAAATAGGAGAGTAGCCCCCAAAACAGGAACTGAAATAGTAAAAAATACAAGAATAATTTCCGGTTTTTCATGGCGTAAACTTGAAAGCGAAAGTACGTTTTTTGTGTGTAAAATATTTCTTTCAGCGCATTCAAAAACAGCATTCGCTTTGTACCTTTGGCGCACTAAAATTACAATCATGAGTCAAGAAATACGCAACATAGCCCCACAACCGCTTTGGAACAAATTTGCCGATTTGAATGCAGTGCCCCGTCCTTCTAAAAAAGAAGAGCGTGTGATTGCTTTCATGAAAGACTTTGGAACCAATTTGGGTCTAGAAACGTTTGAGGATGAAATTCGCAACGTAATCATCCGCAAGCCCGCCACCGCAGGCATGGAAAACCGCAAACCCATTGTGCTGCAAGGCCATTTGGATATGGTGCACCAAAAAAACAACGACACCACATTTGATTTCCTTACCCAAGGCATCGACATGTATGTAGATGGCGACTGGGTGCGTGCCAAAGGAACTACCTTGGGCGCCGATAATGGACTGGGCGTTGCTGCCATCATGGCCATTTTAGAAAGCACCGACATTGCCCATCCGGCGATTGAAGCCTTGTTTACCATTGATGAAGAAACCGGAATGACCGGCGCTTTAAATCTCAAAGGAGGTATCTTACAAGGCGAGATCTTGTTGAACCTCGACACCGAAGAAGACGATGAAATTGACATTGGTTGTGCCGGTGGAATTGACGTAACGGCCACAAGAACCTACAAACAAGAAGAAACACCCGAAGCCTCTATGGGTTATACCATTACCGTGAAAGGTCTAAACGGTGGACATTCTGGTATGGACATCAACAAAGGATTGGGCAACGCCAACAAAATCATGAACCGTTTGTTGTTTGATGGTTTTGAAAATTTTGGCTTACAGATTGCCGAAATATCTGGCGGAAGCTTGCGCAATGCCATTCCTAGAGAAAGTGTCGCGCAGGTGATCATTGCCCAACTATATGACGAAGCCTTTGCGTTTGATATGCAAGAACTAATTGGCGATATCAAAACAGAATACAAAACCACGGAGCCCAACTTGACGATTGACATCGTGAAAAGCCCAACTACCCCAACACACGTGATGGACTTGGGTGTACAAGAAGGTTTGTTGCGTGCCATCTATGCCGCGCACAACGGCGTGTACCGTATGAGTGCCGATATGGAAGATTTGGTTGAAACCTCGAATAACATTGCTCGTGTGCTGGTAAAAGACGGCGAAATTTCCATCCAAAACCTCACGCGTTCCTCGGTTGAAACTTCCAAAATGGATTTGGCCAATGGCTTGCGCTCGGCCTACGAATTGTTTGGCTGCGAAGTGGAATTTGGCGGAAGCTATCCCGGTTGGACGCCCAATGTGAAATCTGAAATATTGGATGTGTTGGTATCCATCTACGAAAAACAAAACGGTCAAAAACCCAAAGTAGTTGCTTGCCACGCCGGATTGGAATGCGGCATCTTGGGAACCAATTACCCCAACATGGACATGATTTCGTTTGGCCCAACCATACACGGTGCCCACAGCCCCGACGAGCGTGCCTCAATATCCTCTTCGCAAAAATTCTGGAAATTTTTACTCGAAATTTTGGCGAATATTCCCATGAAGAATTAAGTAATTCGATTGCTTTAAATATAAAATCCCGAGTGAGAGCTCGGGATTTTTTTTGCACTTTAATTTTATATATTTTAATAGGGATAACTTTTCTTAACGGTCGGGGCTTTGCGTTCGGGCGGGTTTAAATGCACTAACGCTTGGCTAAAGTACAAAAATTTACAAAATGCACAAATGTTGAATTTAGCACGTCACCCCGCCTGACGCAAAACCCGTGTTATGGGCAAGTGGATATTCGTAATTCACTTAGCCCGTTTTATTAAAAATGCGTTGTCTATTTTTTGGAAGCCTACTTTCGGGTAATAGTCCATTGCTGTCTGTGCAGAAAGAAGTAATAACGCTGTCTGTTCGCCAATTTCATTTTTTGTCAGTTCAATAAGCTTTTTTCCTACACCGCTTGTTTGATAGTCTTTTCTAACAGCAAGGTCAGACATATAACAACAATAGCAAAAGTCTGTCAATGAACGTGAGATGCCAACTAGTTTGCCGTTGTCCCAAGCCGTTATAATTAAGTTAGAGTTGTCATACATTTTTGCAATTCTTTCTTTGTCTGGCGTTGGTCGGTTAATGCCCGAGCTATTGTAAACTTCAATGATTTGGTCAGTGTCTGGTATTATATCAGTTCGATAAATTATTTCCATTTTGTTACTCCGTTTTTGTCTATTGTTTACTCAAAATTAATTTTTTGTATAGTCTGCTTTAATGTCTGAATGAGGTTGTTTAGTCGTCTTGCCATTGCCTATAACTTGTATATATACGATATTAAACTTCGTATATACATCTATTATTGTGTTGCTAAACGAAGTTTTGTATCGTTGATTTTTTATGAAGTTAGATTAATTTGCAAATGCTCCATGGCTGGGATGTTGGGTTCAACCAATCGTTTTAGTTTGTCCAAACTTTCTTGCCAACCCAAATAACACATTTCGACAGGAATTTCGGCAGGAATGCCTTTGTATGACAAGCGACAATTGTTTTTGGTTTTATTATTAGTGGCTATTTATAAAATAATTAAATTCAGTCTTGGCTGTTTGGCTCTCGAAAAGTGCAGTATGTCCAGCACCAGGTATTTCAACAAATTGACGATTTTGGCAATTGGTACAATCCAATACATCTTGTTTAAAAATGGGCCAAGAATACAGTTGGATGGGCATGTCATTTAGCCCTTGAATAAACAAAATATCCGATTTAAATCCGTTGGTAAAGTTTAACAACGATCTCTGGTAATAGGCATCTGAATTCACTGCAGTAGATCCATATACATTTCTCAAATTATCACAGACGTAACTTGCAGTAGTTTGTCCATTTTCTTCCAATTGACATCTGTAAACCAAATTTAAAGGACCAGGTGCATTGGCTATTACACCATTGGTTTGATGCATAGTGTTTAGCCGAGTAACTAAATAGCCACCTTGTGAATGTCCGGCTAAAAATATTTTCTTAACCGTAATTCCTAGCTCTTTATTTGCTTTGTGCTTTACCCAAAGCAAAGCAGCTTCAGCTTGATTGATGTTGTCACCAAAGAGAATAGATCGTTGAGGATGTGCTACACTCACAATCATCAGATCTTGTCGGCTTAATATGTTTTTAAATTGATTAAGTGTATTTTCTGCCGCTGATAAAATAGCGTTATCATTTTGTTCGGTGCCATGATAAGTAATCAAAACATCAACTTCGTTTAGTGCCGGTTTATCAATGATAACGTCGACATTAACATTGTCGTAAGATATAGACTTTGTTATTTTATATGCTTCAGAAATTTGCTGTTCGCCCGAATTGTCATTGAAACACGAGAGGTGAAACATAGATAAAAAGATATAAGGAAGTATAATTTTCATCAAGCTTTTTTTTTGCATTAAGAGATAGGTTTATTGATTTGGTTTAATCTAAAGATAAAGAAAAATACAGCTTCAGAATTATTAGGTCTTTCATCATCCCCATGGCTTTAAGAAATTTCTACTACAGAAATATATTACTTTCTAGTCATAGTATATGTTTCCACACTTTTTTTTCCGCGTAGCATTCCTGAAACCGTTACCACTAAGCCATTGGATTTGTTTTTTTGGTACACCATTTTTTGTGGGTAATCGTGGGCAGGGTTTTCAAAGACCAAGGTATTGGTGTTGGCCGTTGTCAAGGTAAATGGCACGGCTTTGTCGTTGTTTTGCCCTTTCACTTTGGCCGAGTAGGTAATGCTGTCGGCACGTTGTTCGAGCAAAATGGTTTCGCTATGCAGGGTGTCGGATTCATTTATAAAATAAGTGCTTCCCACAAAAACGCTATCGTTTTGGCGCTGCCAGGATTCGGTTAGTATTCCTTTGTCTGTTTTTTGTTCCCAATTGCCCACAATCCATTGGGCCGGATTGAGTTTATCGGCTAGGTTGTCTTTTTTACAAGAAATGACCAGCAAAAGCAAGGCCAATAGAATTTGTTTTTTCATGCTGCGTTGTGCTAAATTTTTGGTTGTGCAATAATAAAGAAAAAAAGAGCAGTAATTGAGTTCCATTCGCGTGGTTTGGAATGTTCCCGCTCAAAAAAAATCCAAAATCAAAAATCCAATTCTACTTTCTTTTCCCTAAATTTGCGGGCCAAATAAAGGAATTACCATGTTAGATAGACTTCAAATAGTAAAGCAACGTTTTGACGAAATTTCGGATTTAATAATCCAGCCCGATGTAATCGCCGATCAAAAGCGCTATGTACAACTCAACAAAGAGTACAAAGACCTAAAGGCGCTTTCGGAGAAACGCGACGAATATGTAAATCTAATGGGTAATATCGAGGAGGCCAATGAAATTCTTGCCGATGGCAGCGATGCCGAGATGGTCGATATGGCCAAAATGCAATTGGATGAAGCAAAAGAACGTTTGCCCGAATTGGAAGAAGAAATCAAGTTTTTGTTGATCCCAAAAGATCCAGAAGATGCCAAAAATGTGATGGTTGAAATTCGTGCCGGAACCGGTGGCGACGAGGCCAGTATTTTTGCCGGCGATTTATACCGCATGTACACCAAATATTGCGAAGGTCGCGGCTGGCGCACCTCAGTAGTAGACATGAACGAAGGAACTTCAGGTGGATTCAAAGAGGTGATTTTTGAAGTTACCGGCGAAGATGTATACGGCACCTTAAAATTTGAAGCGGGCGTCCACCGCGTGCAACGGGTTCCACAAACCGAAACCCAAGGGCGTGTCCACACCTCGGCAGCCACAGTTATGGTATTGCCAGAAGCCGAAGAATTTGATGTGCAAATTGATATGAATGACGTGCGTATTGACTTCTTTTGTTCGTCAGGACCAGGAGGACAATCGGTAAATACAACCAAATCGGCGGTGCGTATGACCCACATTCCAACCGGATTGGTGGCCCAATGTCAGGACGAAAAATCACAACATAAAAACAAAGACAAGGCTTTGACCGTATTGCGTTCGCGTTTGTACGAACAAGAATTGGCCAAAAAGCAAGAAGAGGACGCCAAGAAACGTACCTCGCAGGTGAGTTCGGGTGACCGTTCGGCCAAGATTCGTACCTACAATTATGCGCAAGGCCGTGTAACCGATCACCGTGTAGGGCTTACGCTCTATGATTTGGGGAACATCATGAATGGCGACATTCAAAAAATTGTCGATGAGTTGCAGTTGGTGAACAACATGGAAAAACTCAAAGAAGCCAGTGAAGTGTTTTAGATAAGACTATGAGATGAGAGACTAATAGATGAGAGACTAAAATACAAGAGACAATGTCGGGCGATTATGTTCGGCATTTTTTTTGGACAAATTTTCGCCAATGAATTCAGATGATCACCCTAAATTTTCACTAAAAAAATCGAATTACATCCTATTTCAAAGCCAAAAATTAGCGTACTTTGTGACCAAATTTTGCACATGACTACCGAACAACTTCTTTCCCAAATTCGCCGTAAACACTCTTTTTTATGCATTGGCTTGGATGTGGATTGGAACAAAATTCCCAATCAACTCAAGCAAACAGCCGATCCTATTTTTGAATTCAATAAAGCTATTATTGATGCTACGCATGATTTGGCCGTGGCCTACAAACCCAACATGGCGTTTTATGAAGCACACGGATTAGTCGGTTGGCAGTCCTTAGAAAAAACCATCAACTACCTCAATACACACTATCCCGAACAATTTACCATTGCCGATGCCAAACGCGGCGATATAGGCAACACCTCTACCATGTACGCCAAGGCCTTTTTGCAGGATTTGCAATTTGACAGCATTACCGTAGCGCCCTATATGGGCAAAGATTCGGTGGAGCCCTTTTTGGCGTTCGAAGACAAACACACCATTTTATTGGCCCTTACTTCTAATGAAGGGGCTTTTGATTTTCAGACGCAAATGCTAGAGGGTGAAGAACTCTACAAAAAAGTAATTGCCACATCAAAAAACTGGAAAAACAGCCACAATTTAATGTACGTGGTTGGCGCAACCAAAGCCGAATATTTTGCCGAAATTCGAAAATTGATTCCCGATAGTTTTTTATTGGTCCCCGGCGTAGGCGCACAGGGTGGGAGTTTGGCTGAAGTGTGTAAATACGGCATGAACAGCCAAGTGGGCTTGTTGGTCAATTCGTCACGGGGAATTATCTATGCCTCAGCCGGCGAAGATTTTGCCGAGAAAGCACGAGAAGAAGCGCTAAAGTTGCAGCAAGAAATGGCTGGTTTATTACCAACTACTTTTTAATAAACTTCTGTCTTTCGGTTCCACGCTCACTTTGAATTTCAAGGAAGTAAATGCCAGGCGCTAGTCCGGCAACATCGATTGTGTTTTCAGTTTCGTTTATAGAAAAGGACTGCAGCAATTGTCCAGTTATCGAATATATTTTGGCTTTAGAATTGAGATTACTGCTATAAACGTCAATATTCAAGACTTCTGAAACCGGGTTAGGATACACCCGTACATTTGATTGATCAGTAATAGAAGGGGTACTTAAAGCGCCTTGTTGGTACACGCGCACATAATCAATTTCCATGGTGGTTTGCACAAAACTGGCCGGTATACTTGGTTCGATTGCAATATTTAAGAGTAGATATTGTTCGGCATTAAAGGGCCAAGTGCTGGCGTTTTTAACTGCTGGGTTGTATACATAATGGACCACATTGTCTACGCTAAAAACAATACTGTTGGCGGTCCATTCCATAACATAATTGTGAAATTGAGTGGAGGCATTGGCCACGTTTTGCCCACCTAAATTTGTGGTACTTCCAAAACTGGAAGGCGTGTGCATGGCACTTTGTACATAATTTTGGTTGTTTCCCCAATGTTCCATGATGTCAATTTCTCCGCAGGCAGGCCATGAAGTTGTACCAAATGTACTTGACCAATAGGCGCCGGGTTCAATGATATTTTTGCCCAACATCCAAATAGCGGGCCAAGTACCTGCCCCAGTAGCCAATTTGGCGCGTACTTCAACTTTACCGTATTTGAACGCAAATTTGGAGTTAAGTCGAGCAGATGTATATTGTTTGGTTTGTCCTTGGTTGGTGTACACTTCTTTTTTTGCCGTGAGATTAAGCACACCATTGGCTTGATTTGAATTGACTTGTCTGTTGGTATAATGTTGCACTTCGCCATTGTACCAACTCGTTCCGTTTGGGAGTTGGGTTTGGTGGTGCCATTTCAAGTTATTGACAGCGCCTGTGCCGTCAAATTCGTCTGACCAAATTAAATTATAACCCGTTGGGGCATTGCCAGAATAGACAAAATCATCCAAATAGGCCACCACTCTTGAGGTGTTGTTTTCGCCATTTACTTGCAAGACTACTCTGCTAAAATCATTTCTATACAATGGGTTTACCGAAGTCGGGTCTAAATTGATATAGGGATCAGACGCAAAATTAAAGGTGATGGTTTGCCATTGGTTTAGCACCACCGACTTGATTATTTCGCATTGGGTAGTCCATGGTGAGCCTATGGAACCATTTTGAAGTTTTAAGGAAATTCGGTTGGGTTGGTTGCCCGTAATTCCGCTAGAGGGCACATATATTTTCAGGCTAAATACCGCGCTCGAATTCAGGTTAAAATTAAATCCGGCATCAAAACGCACATTGGCATATTGACCACCTACATCGGTGTACTTTAGTACTTTAGCTGAAGGATTGTTGCTGTTGGGTAGGGGATTATTGGTGTTTAGATCCATTCCGCAATCATCACCAAACCAGCTGTTTATGGTGCTATTTCCTTCAAAATCATCTTGAGCAATTTGAGGTTGGGCAAAGAGTTGTCCAAACAACAATAGAAAACCTACGGTACTTAATGTGCGCATTTGGGGCTGTTTTAAGATTGTAAAAGTACTTCATAAATTAAAAAGTAAAGCACGCATCACCTATATTTTTACTATACATGCGCTATTCAAGATTAAATTTTATTATTCATGAAGTAGGCCGTTCTTTTTTGGTATTTTTGACAGAAACTTTTTGGAATGATTCACTATACGGTTTATGCACACACTTCAAGCACCCAATGGGTGACCTTTGTGCATGGAGCCGGTGGAAGCTCCTCCATCTGGTTTCAGCAAATTCGTGAGTTCAAAAAGCACTTCAATGTGTTGCTGTTGGATTTACGGGGACATGGAAACTCCAAACCTACCCTTAAAACAGCTTTCAATCAAAAGTATACTTTCGAGTCCTTGGCAACAGACATTTTAGAAGTGCTTGATCATTTGCAAATTCAGCACTCGCATTTTATTGGTATTTCGTTGGGCACCATTCTCATTCGCCAATTGGCCGAAATGCATCCCCATCGGGTAAAAAGTATGGTGTTGGGTGGCGCTATTTTAAAAATGAATTTCCGATCTCAACTCTTGATGCGTGTGGGGAATTTATTCAAATATGTATTGCCTTATTTGGTGTTGTATCGCTTTTTTGCCTTTGTGATCATGCCCAAGAAAAACCACAAGGAATCCCGGAATTTATTTATTAAAGAAGCCAAGAAGTTATACCAAAAAGAGTTCATCAAGTGGTTTAAGCTTACTGCTGGAATCAATCCGCTCCTAAAATTATTTCGACAAATTGAACTCAACATACCCACCTTATATGTGATGGGCGAAGAAGATTATATGTTTTTACCCGCTGTGCGAAAAGTAGTTGAAAAGCATGTAAAATCGGCTCAACTGTTTGTTGTGTCTGCTTGCGGTCATGTCGTAAATGTGGAACAGCCGCAGTTGTTTAACAGCCATGTAATTGCATTTATTCAAAAGCAATCCTAAAAAAAAATAGCGAACATTGTGCTCGCTATTTTCCTAAACAAACTAACCAAAAACTAAATTTATTACGTTACAAAGGTGCGAGCAATTCCGCTTTGCATCCGTTAAAGAAGTGTTATAAGTTTGTTGGTATGCTGTTAATATTTTTTGTCTTGTAGGGCAAATACTTTTTGAAGTAAATCTGAACTTCTGGAGCTGCTGCTCTCTCTAATTTTAGTCTCTTCAATCGATATCATTTTAAACACCCCTTCTAAGGTTTTTTGAGTAACATAATCGTTGAGGTCTGGATTTACTTTTGACACCATAGGCACCGAGTTGTACTTGCTGATAATGGTATTCCAGGCTTTATCGGCACCCGCTTTTCCGATGGCTTGTTGCACCACCGGCTTGAATTTGCCATACAAAGTAGTGGAAGTGGTTTTTTGAAGGTAAGTGGTTGCCTCGGTTTTGTTGCCCATCAATATGGCTTTGGCATCGGCAAAACTCATGTTTTTGATGGCATCAACAAATACAGGTGTAGCCTCTTTTACCGCCATTTCTGCGGCTCGATTCATGGTTTTGATGCCTTCATTCGTTAGGTTACTTAGGCCCAAACTGTTGAGTGTGCTGCTCACTTTTTGCAATTCAGCAGGAAATGGAATTTTTACCATGTCATTTTTTAAAAAACCATCTTCGGAGGTGAGTAAGCTCACTTGTTTGGAGATGCCATTTTGAAGTGCTTCCTTGAGTCCGGCTGCAATGTCTAGATTTCCAGTTGATCCAGTAGTTTTTACAGGCAACACTTGTTTGGTTGCGTTTTTGACCAATTGGTTAAATTGTCCATAGCTCAAAATAGGAAACAGAAAGAGGGCAAACAGGGCTTTTTTCATGGTTTTTGAATTTGTTTTGAAGGGGTAAAAATAGGGTTATTCTCCTAGAATTCACTTCCAAATTTGTTAATTGTGTGCCAAACAAAACCAAAATTTCGCACGCAATTTTTTTATTAATTACGTAAATTGCGGCCTCAAATTTGACCGTATTCTAAAAATGGAACAAGCAAAACCCTATATTCCTGTTAATAAAGTAAGAATTGTAACCGCAGCCTCCTTATTTGATGGACACGATGCCGCCATAAACATTATGCGCCGCATCATCCAATCCACGGGCGTAGAAGTGATTCACTTGGGACACGACCGCAGTGTAGAAGAGGTGGTGAATACCGCCATTCAAGAAGATGCCAATGCCATTGCGATGACGTCCTACCAAGGCGGACACAACGAGTATTTTAAATACATGTACGATTTGTTGCAGGAAAAAGGAGCGGGCCATATCAAAATATTTGGCGGCGGCGGTGGCGTAATTTTACCTACTGAAATCGCAGACTTACATGAATATGGGATTGCCCGAATTTATTCCCCCGACGACGGACGTGCCATGGGATTGCAAGGCATGATCAATGATTTAGTGCAGCAGGCCGATTTTCCGGTAGGAGACAAGTTGAACAAGGAGTTGAATCAATTGGCAGATAAAGTCCCGACGGCCATTGCTCGAATTATTTCGGCAGCCGAAAATTTCCCCGAAATTGCCAAGCCCGTTTTAGAAAAAATACAACAGCAGAATCAATCCAATACTACACCTGTGCTGGGAATTACCGGAACAGGAGGCGCTGGAAAATCGTCTTTGGTTGATGAATTGGTGCGTCGATTTTTGATTGATTTCCCGACCAAAACCATTGGGTTAATTTCGGTCGATCCATCCAAACGAAAAACCGGCGGTGCCCTTTTGGGTGACCGTATTCGCATGAATGCCATTAACAATTCAAGAGTATACATGCGTTCGTTGGCCACGCGTCAATCCAATTTGGCCTTGTCCAAATATGTGGCCGATGCCATTCAGGTGGTGAAAGCAGCCAACTACGATTTGATCATTTTGGAAACTTCCGGAATAGGTCAATCGGACACCGAGATCATGGACCATTCAGATGTGTCGTTGTATGTGATGACACCCGAATTTGGAGCCGCTACGCAGTTGGAAAAAATTGACATGCTCGATTTTGCCGACTTGGTAGCCATCAACAAATTTGACAAACGCGGCGCCCTCGATGCCTTACGTGACGTGAAAAAACAATACCAACGTAACCACAATTTGTGGGAGGCCGATTTAGATAGCTTGCCGGTTTTTGGTACGATTGCTTCTCAATTCAATGATCCGGGCATGAATACCTTGTACAAAGCCATCATGGATAAAATCGAGGAAAAGACCCAATCGGATCTGCATTCAACCTTTACCATCACGCGCGAAATGAGCGAGAAAATCTTTGTGATTCCGCCACACCGCACGCGTTATTTGTCTGAAATTGCCGAAAACAACCGCAAGTATGACGAGACCGCGCTTTCGCAAGTACAGGTGGCACAAAAACTATATGGTATATACAAAACTGTTGAATCAGTAACTGGAACTGCACCCCAATTAGACAAGTCCGGAATCGTAGAGAGTTCGGTTGAACGTACTGCCGAAAACAATCACTTTTTGGGCTTATTGCTCCAAGAGTTTGATCGCGTAAAAATGAATTTAAATCCCTACAATTGGGATATTATCCTCAATTGGAAAGATAAAGTAGCTACCTATAAAAATCCTGTGTATACTTTTAAAGTACGCGACAAGGAAATCAAGATGGCTACACACACCGAATCGTTGTCGCATTCGCAAATCCCTAAAGTGGCCTTGCCTAAATATGAAGCGTGGGGCGATGTGTTGCGCTGGTGTTTGCAAGAAAATGTGCCGGGAGAATTTCCTTTTGCTTCGGGCTTGTACCCGTTTAAGCGCGAGGGCGAAGATCCGTCTCGTATGTTTGCCGGCGAAGGAGGACCAGAGCGCACCAACAAACGTTTTCACTATGTGAGTGCCGGTATGCCCGCTAAACGGTTGTCTACCGCCTTTGACAGCGTGACCTTGTACGGAAACGATCCACATGTGCGTCCCGATATTTATGGAAAAATTGGTAATGCTGGGGTTTCCATTTGTTGTTTGGACGATGCCAAGAAATTATATTCGGGCTTTGATTTGGTGCATGCGCTCACTTCGGTGAGTATGACCATCAACGGTCCGGCTCCGATGTTGTTGGGCTTTTTTATGAATGCCGCTATCGATCAACAATGCGAATTGTATATCAAAGCCAATGGATTAGAAAAAGAAGTGAGTGAAAAAATCGCAGCCATATATAAAGCCAAAGGAACCACACGTCCGGCCTATCAAGGCGAATTGCCCGAAGGAAATAACGGCTTAGGCTTGTTTTTATTGGGCGTTACCGGCGATCAAGTGTTGCCGGATGCCGTGTACCAAGAAATCAAAGCCAAGACGCTTTCGCAAGTACGCGGAACGGTTCAGGCGGATATCCTAAAAGAAGACCAAGCGCAAAATACCTGCATCTTCTCGACCGAATTTGCCTTGCGTTTGATGGGGGATTTACAAGATTATTTTATCCAAAAAAATGTCCGAAATTTCTATTCGGTTTCCATTTCTGGCTACCACATTGCCGAGGCAGGCGCCAATCCCATTACCCAATTGGCCTTTACCTTGTCTAATGGATTTACCTATGTAGAGTACTACTTGAGTCGCGGGATGAGCATCAATGATTTTGGACCCAATTTGTCGTTCTTTTTCTCGAACGGAATCGATCCAGAATATGCGGTCATTGGCCGAGTAGCCCGTAAAATTTGGGCCAAAGCCTTGAAAAACAAATACGGTGCCAACGAACGCGCGCAAATGCTCAAGTACCATATTCAAACTTCGGGTCGTTCGTTGCACGCCCAAGAAATTGATTTCAATGACATTCGCACCACCTTACAAGCCTTGTATGCGATTTACGACAATTGCAATTCGTTGCACACCAACGCCTACGACGAGGCCATAACCACACCTACCGAAGAATCGGTCCGCAGAGCGATGGCCATTCAATTGATCATCAACAAAGAATTGGGCTTGGCCAAAAACGAAAACCCAATCCAAGGTTCCTTTATCATAGAAGAATTAACTGATTTGGTTGAAGAAGCCGTGTTGCAAGAATTTGACCGCATCACCGAACGTGGCGGCGTATTGGGTGCCATGGAAACCATGTACCAACGCTCTAAAATTCAGGAAGAAAGTTTGTATTACGAAACCTTGAAACACACCGGCGAATTTCCAATTATTGGAGTGAATACTTTCTTGAGTTCCAAAGGTTCGCCTACGGTGATTCCAGCTGAGGTGATTCGTGCCACCGAATCGGAGAAGCAATACCAAATTGCCATGTTGCAGCAATTGCATCAAACCAATCAAGAAAAGGTAAATACACAATTGGCCAAAATTCAAGAGGCAGCCATAGCCAACCGCAATATGTTTGAAGAATTGATGGAAGCCACCAAAGTCTGTTCGTTGGGTCAAATTACCCAAGCCTTGTTTGAAGTGGGAGGTCAATACCGACGCAATATGTAGGTTGAAGTCGTAAAGTCGAAAGGGTAGAGGTATACTAAGAACGGCTGTTTGTTATGACGAAAGAGTTAGAGATGAGAGATGAGAGACGGTTTTATGAAGGAAACCTAAAACCTACCACCTTAAACTGACAACTGAAAGCAGAGACGAAAGACGTAGAGATGAGAGACAAGAGACGGTTCTGAGAAGGTAACCGACAACCAACAACAGATAACAGACAACCCCAAATAACACGCTAGTGTCTAAATCACAGCGAATCGCCTTTTTGTTTTTCGTTGAACTTCCGCATGATTTCTTTGCGTTTTTCTTCGCTGGCCACTTTTTTCGCCTTGGCTTTGTCTTGCTCTTTGTGCAATTTATCGTTATGCGCCTTGATGTTTTTAGGATTGTTTCTGCCCATGCGTGTTTATTTGGAGATGTTTTTAAGCGGCAAATACCCAATGTGTAACTCGTCTTCGGGCTGATCTTTTGGCGCGATAGTCATTTGCAGACCATAACACAATTTGTCTTCGGCTCGAATCAATTCACTTACGTTGTAGGATTCATCAATGTCTAGGCCGTATTTGTCGTCAATGTGCGAAACAGCGCCCGGAAAATTGTAGTTTTTATAAAATGCAGAATTTTTAATTGCCTGTTGCGCCACGGCCAGGTTGGGGGCAACGACCAATTTTTTGTGATGAAATTCTTCCATCTCCTGCGGGTGATAACCGCCCAAATTAAAGAAAAACAAGCCAAGTTCTTTGTGATTAGCAGCCGATTGATCAATCACAGTAATCGCATAATCGCCCACTTTGCTTACTTCACGCCAAGAATCAATATGGAATTTGCCTTTTACTTCGGGCCAAAAAGCATTGATCTGCGGCACTAAATCAGCGAGTTGTTCGCCTAGTCCAAAAAAAACATCGTGTTGCTCGGTGAGTCGGCCTGCGGGTCGGCAGCCAATGATGGTCATAAATAATTTCATGGCATAAAAGTAAGGGATATGTCATGGAATTAAAATTAAGCCAATTCTTTTTTCAGTGATTTTTTTTAAAATACATTTGAGTCAATTTTACATGTATAAGTATTCATTAAACTCTTCAAGCTATGAAAAACGGTTCAATTTATTTTCTTTTAGTAGTTGCTTTATTTTTCACTTCTTGTATTGGCCCGCAAGGGATGACTGGCGATACCGGCTACAGTGCCGAAGCCGAAGTCTTTGAATTGCGCAACGTCAATTTTGATTACAATGCCATTGATGGCTACACCATTTACCGCAGTCTGAATCCCGCTATTTTGGGCTCGGATAATATATTGATTTACCGTATGAGCAGTACCATTAATTCCCAAACGCCTGTTTGGCAATCGATTCCCAGAACGCTTTTTTTAGGAAATGGACAAGAGTTGGATTACGATTTTGATTTTTCCAGACAAGATTTCACCATTTATGCGGGAGGAAATTTTAATTTGGCTACTGTGCCGGTGTACCTCACCAACCAAACCTTTCGAATTGTAGTTATCCCTGGATATTTTTCAAATAAATCTGCTCAAAAAAATATCGATTATGCGGATTATCAAGCGGTAGCTAAAGCCTACCATATTCAAGATTCAGAAGTAAAATTGCTGCCCAAGTAATCGAGGGAATACGCCGTGTTTATTTTGACTTCAACAAGGATACGCCAATACCCAAAGCCAATGCACTTGCAATAACAAGAAGTGAAACCCACTCGGCTATGGGAAAGAAATCTTTTCCAAGCATTTTTAGCCCAATGAAACTAAGTATGGCAATGATGCTGTATTCCAAATACTGAAATTTAGCCAACATATTTGCCAAAAAGAAATACATGGAACGCAGTCCCAGTATGGCAAAAATATTTGAGCTAAAAACCAAGAAGGGATCCGAGGTAATGGATAAAATAGCCGGCACGCTGTCAAGCGCAAATACCACATCCATGATTTCGATGACCAGTAAAGCCACAAACAAAAGTGTGGCTACTTTTTTCCCGTTTTCTAGCACGAAAAATTGATTTTGATGCGGTGCATGCGATACGGGTAAAAGTTTTCCAATTATTTTGTAGGCCGTCGATTGTTTGGGATCAAAATGCTCGTCTTCTTTTTTGGTTAGCATTTTTAGGGCAGTAAACAGCAGAAATGCTCCAAACACGTAGGTGATCCAGTGAAACTGATGAACCAGTAAGGTGCCGAAAAAAATCAGAAGCCCACGAAACACGATGGCGCCAAGGATACCCCAAAACAAAATGCGGTGTTGGTGTTTTTGCGCAATTTTAAACGAACCAAAGATCACAGCAATTACAAAAATATTATCGGCACTCAACGACAATTCTACCAGATAACCGGTAATGTATTTAAGGACGGCTGTTGTAGGACTGTAGTTTTCAGGATTCAAGACCGAGCCGGCGGCGTATATCAAATAAATTACTCCTGAAAAACTGAGCGAAACCGCAACCCAAATGAAGGTCCATCGTGCCGCATCTTTGTTTGAAATAATTTCGGCATTCTTGTGAAACACACCTAAATCTAAGGCCAAAAAAAGGAGCACTACGGCTATAAAAAGGATCCAAAGTAGCATGGGTGAGTAATTTTAGCGTTACAAATATAGCCTTCCTGTTTCTTGTTTGTATAAACGAAGCAGTAATTTCTTTTTTTGAAATGAATCAGTTGAATTTTAATTTATTTTGTTTTTACCATAAAAATTTAGGGGGTGTGTTGTGAATAATTTTAAAATTGAATTATATTTGCGCCTAAATTTATAGGGTACTAATATAAAACAATCAATTTATGGCAACTTTACGTTTTCAAGCATTGAAAGAAACATCGGGTAGAAAACCGGTAAAATTTGAAGAATCAGATAGAAAGTCAACTATTTTCGGTTCAAACGTGTTTAATGACAAAGCAATGAAGCAATTCTTGACTTCAGATGCCTACAAAGCCGTACAAGATGCGGTGCAACACGGAACAAAAATTGACCGTAAAATCGCCGATTACATTGCATTGGGAATGAAAGAGTGGGCCTTGGCAAAAGGAGTTACTCATTATACACACTGGTTTCAACCTTTAACCGGAACTACTGCCGAGAAACACGATGCCTTTTTTGAAACATCCTATGACGGCAGCGACCCTGTTGAAAAATTTGGTGGAGGTCAATTGGTGCAACAAGAACCAGATGCGTCGTCGTTTCCAAATGGAGGTATTCGTAACACATTCGAAGCCCGTGGATATACCGCTTGGGATCCTACTTCACCCGCCTTTATTATTGGAACAACTTTGTGTATTCCTACCGTATTTATTTCTTACACCGGAGAAGCCTTAGATTACAAAACACCTTTATTGCGTGCCTTACACGCAGTGGATGAAGCGGCAA
>JAGNTC010000143.1 GCA_017987725.1 Flavobacterium sp. | reverse complement strand
ATTGTGTGCAGTGTGATGTGAGTCTTACCTATCACAAACACAAAAACCAATTGCGCTGCCATTATTGCGGCTATGCAATGGCTAACCCAAGCAGTTGTCATGCGTGTTCGAGTGCACAACTTTCGACCAAAGGGTTTGGAACCGAACAAATACAACAGGAATTACATGAGTTGTTTCCCGAGACCAAGATTGGACGCATGGATCAAGACACTACGGGAGGCAAACATGGTTTTGAGAATTTGCTGGATAAATTCAAGCACAAAGAATTTTCAATTTTGGTAGGCACTCAAATGTTGGCCAAAGGGCTCGATTTTTCAAATGTGAGTTTGGTGGGGATTATGAATGCCGATGCCATGTTGTATCATCCCGATTTTAGAGCCTTTGAACGCAGTTTTCAACTCATGACACAAGTTGCAGGAAGAGCAGGTCGTGCACAAAAATTGGGTAAAGTAATGATCCAAACCTATACGCCGCAACATCCCGTGATTCAACAGGTTTGTCAAAACGATTACGCTGGCATGTATGCCGATCAAATCAAAGAGCGGGAAGTTTTTCAATATCCTCCCTTTTATAGACTGATAAAAATCACACTCAAGCACCGCGATTACGACAAGCTCAAACAGGGATCGATGTGGCTGTATCAAATGGCTAAACAAAATCTGTCGATGCCTGTTTTAGGTCCCGAAGAACCCGTTATTAGCCGCATTAGAAATGAATATTTGCGGGTAATTTTAATTAAAATTCCTCCCAAGGCGTCTTTGTCAAGCACAAAAAAAACTGTCCAAAAAATGTTGGACAGTTTTGAAAGGGTAGGGCAGTTTAAAGCGATCAAAGTGGCTTTAAACGTAGATCATTACTAAGCTATAGCCAGTGCTCGAACTAAATCTTCTTTTTTGTTTCGGCTTAAAGGAATTTTTGTCACTCCAATTTCGGCATACTTGCTGTTAAAACGCTCCACTTTTTCGATATTGATAATATACGATTTGTGTACACGAATAAACCGGTCATTTGGTAAATCTTTTTCAAATGATTTCATAGTAGACAAGACTAAATTACTGTCTTCTTCGGTTACCACTTTTACATAATCACCAAAAGCTTCAATCCATTTGATTTTAGAAGTAAAGATTTTTAGCTTCTTTAGGTTGCTTTTGATAAAGATGTGTTCTGCGTCTTCCTCAAGATTATCATTCTTGAGCATGTGAAAATCCAATGCTCTTTTAACAGAAGCATTAAATCGGTCTAACGCAATGGGTTTTTGTAGGTAATCGGTTGCGTCGTAATCAAATGCTTTTAATGCGTATTCGGCTTTAGATGTGATAAAAACAATTTGGGGTTTTTGTTTTAATCCATCTAAAAAATCGAATCCGTTAATTACGGGCATTTCGACGTCTAAGAAAATTAAGTCCACTGAGTGGACCGTCATGCAATTTCTAGCTTCAATTGCACTTGAAAAATCACCAATGAGATGTAGGTTGGGGTGATTGTTCACTAACTTTGCGATGATCATCCGTTGGATGGAGCTGTCATCAACAACTACACAATTTAGTTTCATATTAATAATTATTATAGATTTGGTGGTGTAAAAGTAAATCTTAAAACCACAAAAACTAATTTTAATCGGATTTTTTTGCTTTTAAACGATAAAATTTAGCTTTTACTTGCGTTTCTAAATAATTTTCCTACTTTTGCGCACATTTAACAATTTTAACTACATATTTATGAATCATTATGAAACTGTTTTCATTTTAAATCCCGTTTTATCTGATGTTCAGGTAAAGGAAACAGTGAGCAAATTCGAAGAATTTCTTACATCCAGAGGAGCAGAAATGATATCTAAAGAGGATTGGGGCTTGAAAAAAATGGCTTACGAAATCCAAAACAAGAAAAGTGGCTTTTATCACTTATTCGAATTCAAAATTTCAGGAGAGGTATTAATTGCCTTCGAAACTGAATTTAGACGTGACGAACGTGTTATGCGTTTTCTTACTGTAAGTTTAGACAAACATGCCATTTCTTGGGCTGAAAGAAGAAGAACAAAATTAAAAGCATCTAAAGCGTAAGTATTATGGCTACAATCGAACAATCAGCAAAAGGAAAAAAAGACGGAGATATCAGATATCTTACTCCTTTAAATATAGAAACCAACAAAACTAAAAAGTATTGTCGTTTCAAAAAATCTGGAATCAAATACATTGATTACAAAGATGCCGACTTCTTATTGAAATTTGTAAATGAGCAAGGTAAAATTTTACCTCGTCGTCTTACAGGAACTTCATTAAAGTACCAAAGAAAAGTGTCTGTAGCAGTGAAAAGAGCAAGACATTTAGCGTTAATGCCATATGTGGCTGATTTACTAAAATAATAAAGAAGCGTAATTATGGAACTTATACTTAAAAAAGACGTACAAAATTTAGGTTTTAAAGATGATGTAGTAGCAGTTAAACCTGGCTACGGAAGAAACTTTCTAATCCCACAAGGATTTGCACAAATGGCAACTCCTTCAGCTAAAAAAGTATTAGCTGAGAATTTGAAGCAAAAAGCACACAAAGAAGCTAAAATCGTAAACGATGCGAAAACTTTAGCTGAAGCATTGAAAGCGCTTGAAATTAAAATCACTGCCAAAGCAGGAGGTGAGAAATTATTTGGTTCTATCACCAATAGTGATATTTCGGAGGCTTTAGGTAAAGCTGGTCACGAAATTGACCGTAAATTTATCACCAGCGGAATTGTAAAACGTACCGGAAAATATTCAGCTACCGTTCGATTACACCGCGAAGTTATTGTAGAATTAGGGTACGAAATTGTAGCTGAAAAAGCATAATTTCAATTCCTTATGATATAAGAATCCCGATGTAAGTCGGGATTTTTTTTTAATTAGTAGCCTTCCGTTTTTTACATACACATGAAATACGCACGCCTTACCAAAGAACAATTTGAAGAACTGCATCCGGAGTTCATCAACTTTTTAGCAACCCAATCCATTGACAAAGCTGAATGGGACAACATCAAAGCAAACAAACCCGAAGTGGCCGAGCAAGAATTGGATGTCTTCTCGGATCTAATTTGGGAAGGCGTTTTGACCCGCGCTACGCACTTGGAGTATTTTTCTAAAAACCACGTGTTCTTGTTTCATTGCAAAGCGGATCAAATAGAAACCATTGTACTCAAATCGATTGACGCTTCTATTGATTTTTTAACGAATGAAGGATTGCATTGGTTGGGCGATCATCTCTTTACCGATCAACTTTCCATGCAACAAGGAGCCAAAAAATATGCGGATCGCAACACGGATTTGTTTGCACTGATCCAACAAGGAGCCATATTGAGTGACGGTAAATTATACGATCAAATTATTTCGATTATCCTATCCTAAGTTTTTTGCCCCGCATAAAATCCTTATTTTAGTCCACAATTAATATAGACTAAAACTGCTTTTGTCATGGATGCACTGCAAACGATACTCAGCTTGCGTAAAGAGTTGGATCACCACAATCACCAGTATTATGTGTTAGATCAGCCGCTCATTTCAGATTATGAGTTTGATGCATTGCTCAAACAATTGCAAGCATTAGAACACCAATTCCCCGAATACTTTGACGCCAATTCCCCTACCCAGCGTGTGGGCGGAGCCATTACCAAAAATTTTAAAACCCTGGCGCACGAGCAGCGCATGTACTCCTTAGACAATTCTTATTCCAAAGATGATTTGTTGGATTGGGAAAACCGCTTGCAAAAAATCTTGGGCAACGCATCGGTAAGTTATACCTGCGAATTAAAATACGACGGGGCATCGATCAGCATTACCTACGAAAACGGCACACTTACTCAAGCCCTTACCCGTGGCGATGGATTTCAAGGTGATGAGGTTACGCAAAACATCAAAACCATCAAGTCGATTCCCTTGCAACTCAAAGGAACTTTCCCCGCTAAATTTGACATTCGTGGAGAGATCATCTTGCCTTTTGCTGGTTTCGAGAAAATGAACCAAGACCTTATAGAAATTGGGGAAACACCCTATTCAAATCCCAGAAATACGGCCTCAGGAAGTCTGAAATTACAAGACAGTGCGGAAGTAGCCAAGCGACCTCTGGAGTGTTTGTTGTATACCATAGTGGGTAAAAATTTACCATTCGCCACACAATATGAGGCTTTAGCGACAGCCCGATCATGGGGATTTAAAGTACCCAAAACAGCAGCCTTAGCCGCATCCATGCAAGAGGTGTTTGCCTTTATCGATTACTGGGACACGCACCGCCACGAATTGCCCTACGAAACTGACGGGGTAGTTATTAAAGTAAACCAAATGCAGTACCAGGAAGAGTTGGGATTTACTGCCAAAGCGCCGCGTTGGGCCATTGCCTATAAATTTAAATCCGAGCAAGTGTCTACTCGTTTAGATTCGATATCCTATCAGGTAGGAAGAACCGGATCCATCACACCAGTGGCCAATTTACAGCCGGTACAGTTAGCGGGAACCATTGTAAAACGTGCCTCTTTGCACAACGCCGATCAAATTGCTAAACTCGATATTCGAGTAGGTGATGTGGTTTTTGTAGAAAAAGGCGGGGAGATTATTCCCAAGATCATCCAAGTTGATTTGTCAAAACGAACCACCTATATCCCGCCCACGCACTACATTACACATTGTCCCGAATGCCAAACCCCCTTAGTGCGAGCCGAGGGCGAAGCCAATCATTATTGTCCAAATTATACTGGATGTCCCCCTCAAATTATTGGTAGAATTCAGCATTTCATTAGCCGAAAAGCCATGGATATTGAGGGACTTGGTGGCGAAACCGTAGCCTTGTTATACGAAAACGGCTTGGTGCGCAATTATGCCGATTTGTATCAAATTACGGTTGAGCAATTGCTTCCACTGGAACGCATGGCCCAAAAATCGGCTGAGAATTTGGTTCAAGGGGTGCTTCAATCTAAATCAATTCCCTTTGATCGGGTATTGTATGCTTTGGGCATTCGCTATGTGGGTGAAACAGTGGCCAAAAAATTAGCCAAACACTATAAATCTATTGAGGCATTAAGTAAAGCGAATGTGATGGATTTGGTGCTGGTAGATGAAATTGGCGAACGTATTGCAAATAGTGTAGTAGAATTCTTTGAAAATCAAGAAAATAGACTTATTATTGAACGCTTAAATGCAACTGGGTTGCAGTTTGAGTTGATCGAAGTGTTTAATCCCAATGCCACCGAGCTATTA
>JAGNTC010000142.1 GCA_017987725.1 Flavobacterium sp. | reverse complement strand
GGGCTGACCACCGCACCTTTGCCGCCCATTCGGCTTCAGAAAAACCCAAATATTATGTGTTGGATATGTTTCCTTATCCTTCGGGAGCAGGCTTGCATGTAGGACATCCGTTGGGCTATATTGCCTCAGATATTGTGGCTCGATTTAAACGCCACAAAGGCTTCAATGTGTTGCATCCGCAGGGCTACGACTCGTTTGGTTTGCCGGCCGAACAATACGCGATTCAAACCGGTCAACATCCAGAGAAAACCACGCGCGAAAACATTGCCCGTTACCGCGAACAACTCGATAAAATTGGATTCTCTTTTGATTGGGAACGCGAAGTGCGCACCTCAAACCCCGATTATTACAAACACACCCAATGGATTTTTATCCAATTGTACAATTCCTGGTACAACAAAACTACCGACAAAGCCGAACCCATTTCGAGCTTGATCCCCCAGTTTGAACAGACAGGTAATTCCAAAATAAATGCCGTTTGCGACGAACAAATCCCTACTTTTTCTGCACAAGAATGGAAGGCATTGGACGACTCGGCCCAACAAAAAATACTACTCCAATACCGCCTTACTTATTTGGCTGAAACCGAGGTAAACTGGTGCCCCGCCTTGGGAACGGTATTGGCCAATGACGAAATCATCAATGGGGTTTCTGAGCGTGGAGGTCACCCCGTGATCCGCAAAAAAATGACCCAATGGTCCATGCGCATTTCTGCCTATGCCGAACGCTTATTGCAAGGATTAGACACCATTGACTGGAGCGAATCCATCAAAGAATCCCAGCGCAATTGGATTGGAAAATCGGTGGGAGCTCTAGTAAAGTTCTCTGTTATCCGTTCTTCGTTCTCCGGAGAACCGACAACCGACAACCGACAACCGGCAACAATCGAAGTATTTACCACTCGTCCGGACACCATTTTTGGCGTAACCTTTATGACCTTGGCACCCGAGCACGAATTGGTGGCGCAAATTACTTCGCCCGAGCAAAAAGCAGCAGTAGAAGCCTATGTTCACGCTACCGCCAAACGTTCCGAACGTGAACGCATGGCCGATGTAAAAACCATATCGGGTGTATTTACGGGGGCTTATGCCGAGCATCCATTTACCAAAGAACCCATTCCGGTTTGGATAGGCGATTATGTATTGGCGGGCTATGGAACCGGCGCAGTGATGGCCGTGCCCTGTGGAGACGAACGTGATTATGCCTTTGCCAACCATTTTAAAGGCCAAAACGGCATGCCCGAAATCAAAAATATTTTTAACCAAGACATTTCCCAAGCAGCCTTTGCCGAAAAAGCAGGGTTTGAATTGGTGAACTCCGATTTTTTAAACGGCTTGGATTACAAGTCGGGAACCCAAAAAGTCATCGCCGAATTAGAAAAAAATGGCGCCGGAAAAGCCAAAATAAATTACCGCTTGCGCGACGCCGTATTTTCGCGTCAACGCTATTGGGGCGAGCCTTTCCCGGTATATTACGTGAACGGATTGCCGCAGATGATTGATGCCAAGCATTTGCCTATCATACTTCCCGAAGTAGACAATTACTTGCCTACTGAAGACGGACAACCGCCTCTAGGAAACGCAACAACTTGGGCTTGGGATGTTGAAAAGATGTCGGTTGTGAGTTGTGAATGGATAGACCACAAAACAGTATTTCCACTCGAATTAAATACGATGCCAGGCTGGGCAGGCAGTTCGTGGTATTGGATGCGCTATATGGATGCGCAAAACCAAAGCGAATTTGCCAGCCAAGAAGCCTTGCAGTATTGGCAAAATGTCGATTTGTACATTGGCGGAAGCGAACACGCGACCGGACATTTGCTGTATTCCCGCTTTTGGAATAAATTTTTGAAAGATTTGGGATACGCGCCAACCGAAGAGCCGTTCAAAAAACTCATCAACCAAGGCATGATTTTGGGCATGAGTGCCTTTGTATACCGCAGCGAAGATGCCAAAACGCTCTACTCCAAAGGCCTGATTTCCGATAAAAAAGTACAGCCCATACACGTTGATTTGGCGTGCATTAATGACATCACCAACGAATTAGATCTTGATAAATTCAAAGCGCATCCGTTGTATACTGAGTATATAGATGCTGAATTTGTACTCGAAAACGGCAAATTTATCGTGGGGCGGGAAGTTGAAAAAATGTCCAAATCCAAATACAATGTGGTGAATCCCGACGACATTTGCCAAGAATATGGCGCCGATACCCTTCGTCTGTACGAAATGTTTTTGGGTCCTTTAGAACAAGCCAAGCCTTGGAATACAGCCGGAATTACAGGAGTGTTTGGCTTTTTGAAAAAGTTGTGTCGCTTGTATTTTGACGAGAATGGTTTGGTGATTACCAACCAAGAGCCTAGCAAAGACAGTTGGAAATCGCTGCACAAAACCATCAAGAAAGTGACCGAAGACATTGAGAATTTCTCGTTCAATACCTCGGTGAGTCAGTTTATGATTTGCGTCAACGAATTATCAGCGCAAAATTGCCACGAACGTGCCATCCTAGAGCCGTTGGCAGTGTTGATTTCGCCTTATGCCCCTCATATTGCCGAAGAATTGTGGAGTATATTGGGTCATTCGGGATCCATTTCGGAAGTTCCTTTTCCTGTATTTGAAGCCCAGTATTTGGTAGAAAGCGAAAAAGAATATCCGGTTTCATTCAATGGTAAAATGCGTTTCACACTCACTTTACCACTCGATTTGACCGCGGCCCAAATAGAAGAAATTGTGATGGCCGACGAGCGCACCCAAAAACAATTGGAAGGCCGTGTGCCCAACAAAGTGATTATCGTGCCAGGAAAAATCATCAATTTGGTGGGCTAATCTGACAAAAATGCAGTCGAAATTGGTTTTTAAATCATGGCCTGCAATTTGCTTGTATTGATGTACTAACTTTAAAAATATTGGAGTATGATCTTGTTAATGATTGGAATCATGTTGGCCAGCTGGTTGGTGAGCAACCAACTGAAAAACAAATTTGAAACCTATTCTAAATTGCATTTGCAAAACGGCATGAGTGGTGCTGAAATTGCCGAAAAAATGTTGGCCGATCACGGCATTACGGATGTGCGTGTCATCTCGACTCCCGGTCAACTCACCGACCATTACAACCCTGCAGACAAGACGGTCAATTTGAGCGAAGGAGTCTATAACCAACGCAATGCCGCCGCGGCTGCCGTTGCTGCGCACGAATGTGGTCACGCCGTACAACACGCCGTAGCCTACAGTATGTTGACGTTGCGTTCGCAATTGGTGCCCATCGTTTCGGTGGCTTCCAATTATGTACAATGGGTTTTATTAGGAGGAATTCTGATGGTGAATACCTTTCCTCAATTGCTTTTGATTGGCATTTTGCTCTTTGCCGCTACGACACTATTTTCAATAATTACCTTGCCGGTAGAATACGATGCGAGTAATCGCGCCTTGGCTTGGTTAGAAAAAAGTCAAGTAGTTACGCCTCAAGAACACGAAGGCGCAGCCGATGCGCTAAAATGGGCCGCACGCACCTATGTGGTGGCCGCCATTGGATCAATAGGAACGTTGATTTACTATGTGATGATTTACTTGAATCGTAAATAATAAAAAAGGGAGTGTAATACTCCCTTTTTTATTTTACAGCATATCTTGCGATCAAGCGACCACTACCTTGTCGGGATTGTATCCCACATAAGGCATTATCGTTTCTACAAAGTGAATGCCGTATTGTTCTAATTCTTCTAAGATCGGTTCGTATACCTCTTTGCGGATGGGTAATTGTACACCAGGCGTGGTAATTTTCCCGTTTAAAATAAGCAAAGCCGCCATGGCTGCTGGAAGTCCCACTGTTTTGGCCATAGCGGTATAGGTTTGGTCATCGCCCAAGCACACCATTTTGGCGTCTATTTGTTGTTCAATCCCATTTAATTCGAATCCAAACTTATGGTACATCACGATCATGTCTTTGTCCTGTGGCGCCAAGGCCCATTGATCGGATAGAATTTTTTCTAGAATTTGCGCCGGTGTGGCGTTTTTAAGGCCCACTTTTTTGGTGGGATTTAAAAGATCCAATTCAATTAACTTGTCCCACATGCTGTCGTCTTGCTCAATGCCCAATTGCAAACGCATTTTAATTTCAACCGAATCGGTGGGGTGATAGGGTAAAAATAAGTTGGTGAATTCGCGGTAACTGAGTTGTTCAGAGTCATCTAAAACATAGGAATCATCTGTCATGCCCAATTGAACAAACATATTCCATGCTTTTGAAAATCCCACACGGCGAATAGTGCCTCGATACAAGGTAAGTGCATCTTCCAATCCATACACCGAGCGGTATTTTAAGGAGTCGCGGTTGGCGTAGGCCTCAAATTTGCCATACCCTTCTACGTGTAAAAATTCGGTGCGGCGAAATAATTTATGGTAGGGAATGTATTTGTATTTGCCTTCTTGGATAAACTTGGCTGCTCCACCTTGTCCAGCCAATACTACATTGCGCGGGGCCCAAGTAAATTTGTAGTTCCATAAATTCGTGTCCGATTCGGGAGCCACTAAGCCGCCACAAAAGGATTCAAACAACAACATTTTGCCGCCTTGATCCCGAATGTCATCTATTATTTTCATGGCGCTCATGTGATCTATTCCCGGATCCAGCCCAATCTCATTCATGAAAATCAGGTTGTTGGCTTTGGCTTCTTGGTCTAGGGCTTGCATGGCTTCACTGATGTAGGAAGCTGTAACCAAGTGTTTTTTGTACACAATGCAATCTTTGGCAACTGCAATGTGTAAGTGCGCCGGCAACATCGAGATCACCAAATCAACTGTTTGGATCGCGTTCGCCCGTTCATCGGCATTAAAAATATCGAGGGCAAGAGCCGTGGTGTTGGGGTGATTTTTGGTTTTTTGTTGGGCCAATTCAAGCGATAAATCGGCAATAAAAAGGTGCAGTTGTTCTTCTTCCGAATGCTTAATCAAGTACTGAATTAAGGAAGTAGCCGAGCGTCCTGCCCCTATTATTAAGATATTTCTCATGGTATACCGGTCAATGATTGCCCAAAGGTATCAAAATGTCTCGTTTAAAAAAATCGGCTAGAACTAATCCTAAACTCGTTTCAATTACAAGCTTTCGAGGTCTTCGAGGTCTTGTTTTTTGTTGATTTCTTTGCGTTGTTCAAATTCTTGATCGGGCGCTACCTCGTCTGGAATTAAACTGCGCACCACAATAAATACCAAGATTGCGGAGGATAGTATAAATAAAATAGACGGAATTTTT
>JAGNTC010000025.1 GCA_017987725.1 Flavobacterium sp. | reverse complement strand
AACTTCTGTGATGGGTTGAGCCACTAATTGCCCGCCCAAAAAAGCGCAAACGAACATGATTTTAAAACGGGTAGACATACATTTCATTTTATGAGTTTTTAAAGATACAACTTTCTGTGTTTTACCACATGCTGGATTTACTTTTTTGGTTTGTAACAAATCGGTATAATTTCACCAGGGGCTAAACCGTATTTTTCTACCCATTCATCGCCCAATTTTTTGGTATAATCTTCTTCATTTACCTCAAATCCGATGCTGCGTAATTTGTCAAAATAATCCCGCCCATAGATGCGCACGTGGTCGTATTGACCAAATATTTTGGCCCGTTCTTTGGGATCGGTGATGCTATCATCGGTAAAGGTGGTGGCGCGTTTCAAATCTTGCGGTATTTGAAAAATGCCCATACCGCCCGGGCTCATTACCCGAAACAATTCGCACATGGCTTGTGTGTCGTTAGGGATGTGTTCCAACACGTGGTTGCATAAGATGAGGTCGTAGGTGTTGTCGGCAAAGGGTAAGTTGCAAATGTCTGCTTTTACATCAGCCAAGGGCGACAGCAAATCGGTGGTGGTGTACTCAATATTGGTTTGCTTTTTGAATCGTTTGTACAACTCTTGCTCGGGCGCAACATGCAATACTTTTTTGCGAATTGTAGCCGTAAAAAAATCAGTTTCGCGTTGCAAATACAACCAAAGTAATCGGTGGCGTTCCAGGGAAAGAGTGCCCGGAGCCAACACATTGTTGCGTTGGGTGCCGTAGCCGTAGGGCAAAAAGCTGCGATACCCTTTGCCGTCTATCGGATCGATGTAGTTGTTCCCGCGCAAAAGAAAGGCCAGTAGCGGCTGAACCACCAAACTTAATCGAATCAAAAGGGGTCTGGGAATCGTGTTTAGGATAAACTTAAAGCTGGTTTTTAGCATAGGGCTCTGGATTATTTTCGTCTAAATTCATCTTCTTCGTTGCTCACAATGCCCAAAGCATCATAAATGTATTGGAAGGTCGAGAGCAATTCGGGTTTGCCGTCTATGAGTGCCACATCGTGTTCAAAATGGGCGCTGGGTTTGCCGTCAGCGGTAAGTATGGTCCAGCCGTCTTTGAGCTGTTTGATGTTGCGCGTGCCCATGTTAATCATTGGCTCAATGGCCACCACCATGCCTTCTACAAACAATTTGCCGCGGCCTTTTTTGCCATAATTGGGCATTTCGGGATCTTCGTGCATTTTTTGACCCAAGCCGTGACCAACCAATTCACGTACTACCCCATACCCATGGGCTTCGGTATATTTTTGAATGGCATTTCCCACATCTTCTACACGGTTACCTGCACGAAATTCGCGGATACCCACATACAATGATTCCTTGGTGATTTGCAATAATTTTTTGGTTTCGGGGGCTACTTCGCCAATCTCAAACGAGTAGGCATGGTCGCCGTGAAAGCCATTTTTATAAGCGCCGCAATCAACCGAGATGACATCGCCTTCTTCCAAAGGTTTGTCGTTGGGAATGCCGTGTACCACTTGGGCATTGGGGCTCATACACAAACTGTTTGGAAAACCATAAAGCCCCAGAAAACTGGGAACTGCTCCATGATCTCGTATGAATTCTTCGGCCAATTTATCTAAATACAAGGTGCTGACGCCGGGTTTGATTTCTTTGGCAATCATGCCTAAGGTTTTGGATACAATTAGGGCACTTTCGCGCATCAACTCAATTTCTTCTCTTGTTTTTTGAATAATCATGATGTAAAAATAAGTGTCCAAAAGTAGGCAAAAAAAATCGAAAGGGACCTGCGCTAAATTTAGGATTAGACCAATTGTGCGACACTCTATTTCTTTTGCGTGTGTTGGCTAAACTGCTCCTGAGCGCAACAACAGATACCTATGCTTTATAGAGTGGAGTTGCCAGCGGGTATTATTTGGTTTGCGTTTGCGCGGTAGTTTGGTAGAGTTTTGCGTTGGATTGAAAATAGCTGTTTTCAAGTTGGATCGCGGTTATTTGCGCACTAACCAAATTGTTTTCACGCATGTTCAAGATAAAAAACGAACTTTCCCCCAATCCAAATAAGCGCTCTTCTGCTCGCAGCATCGTTTGGTAATCCTGTGTGAGCTGTTTGGCCATGTTTTTTTGCTCCTCCATGGTTTTTACTGCCGCTTGTTGGCCTTTTATTTTATTGGAAAGCTGCACCCGTTCAAGGCTGATTTCCCATTGAACGTCTTGCACTTTTAATTTCGCTAGTTTTAAATTTCCCCTTTCTTTGCGCAAAAACAAAGGAAAATTTACGTTCATGCCCAGCTTGTAATTGTTTTCAAACGGGGTATTTCGGTAACGGTCTTCCGACAAATATTGGTAGCCCACGTCGGCCTTGGGCAAGAGCATATTGGCTTTGAGTTTGCGGTCAATATCCAACAGCGAACGCTTTTGATTGAGTGCCGCAATTTTGGGATGTTGCTCTATGTCTATGTTGGCAGAGAGGGTTTCAGTAGTGCCTAAGGTGTTTTGTATGGTGTTTTCTAAATTGACTTCGGGTATAATATCGTCTTGCAATTCCATTGGAATCAAATTGTCTAACCAGAGAAAGTTGGCTAATTCAAGCTTTGCTTTGGTGCGTTTTAGTTGGGCTTCACTCAAATTAAGTTTCCGGTTGCGCACATTGATTCCCGCTTCAATACTGTCAATACCGGGTTTGTCCCCTTGAATAATCAGTGTTTTGATGGCACCATACCGAACCGTTGCGTTTTGCACATATTGGGTGTACAAGCGCACTTCTTGATCGCTTTTTTTCCATTCAAAATAGGCCAAGGATGCATCATACAGCACGTCAATCGCGTCCAAAGTTTGTTGTGCTCTGCTCAGGTTTAGTTGTGCTTTTGCTTTTTGTAAATCGGCCATGCGTTGGTTGATCCACAACCCTTGTCCCAAAGGCACGCTGATCCCAAAAGAATACAGACCCTGTTGTGGCATGGTATTTTCTGGATTTAAAAATACCCCGTCGTTGTTGTCAAATCCCGCTTTTACCTCAATTCCGTACCAAGTTGGGATTTTGAAACTGCTGTTTAAGAGTCCGTAATACTCTTTTCCCATAAATTGTTTTTGCGAAAAATCAACTTCAATTTTTGGGTCAAACGCACCTCTGGCGGCCATTAAACTGGCTTGTGCTTCACTTAATTGCAATTGCGCCATTTTGGCTCTGGGGTGAAATTTTTTTACATAGCCCAAAAACTCCTCATAACTGAGCTCTTTGGTGGGCATTGTTTGCGCCAGCATTGACAGACTACTGAGTAATAAGATTACATATTTCATAGTGTGCATTACTCGGTTTTACTTGGTTTGGCGTTATCCATTTTAGAGGCTGTTGGCGCATAATAATTGGGAGGAAAACCGGATAGTGTTCGCCAAAGTTCAAACCACACCGGCACGTTGTTGAGCAGTGCCAATGTTTGTGCTCCTGAACCGATATTAATTTGTTTGGGCCAAGGATCTTCAGCCGGATCAGGCGCAATCAGTACCCTAAATTTTCCGTTTGGACTAATGAAGCGCTCAACGGCTACTATTTTTCCGCCAAAGGTTCCATACGACATATTGGGCCAGCCTGAAAAAACTATGGTAGGCCAGCCGTCAAACCAAATGCGCACTTTTTCGCCTTTGTGAATGAGCGGCATATCGGTAGGACTTACATAGGTTTCTACGGCAATGTCGTAAAGTGCTGGCATGATGCTCACCAATTGTGTGCCTTCTTTTACCGTTTCGCCTATACCAGCTTGTAAGGTTCGGTTCACATAACCGTCTTGTGGCGCGGTGATGTAGTACAAGCCATTCCGAATCGAGTAATTGACAAATTGATTTTGTAGTTTATTGACTTGGGCCTCCGTGTCATATTGGTTGCTCATGGCGGTGAATCGATCGCTGTTGGATTTCGCCCCTTTTTCCGCATACTCTGCTTCAATTCGGTTAATTTCAACTTTAGTATTCAGCAATTCATTTCTACTGGTCAGTAATTTGTTTTCTTGCGTAATCAGTTTGGCTTGCATTTCTTGTAGTTTCAGTTTTTTTTCCTCTACATCCGATAGCGGTTTTAAGCCTTCTTTGTTTAAGGTAATCGCCCGTGTAAATTGGGTGTTGGCAATTTTTAACTGAGTAGTGACTGCCTCTAAATCCATGCTGTCGCTCGCGATTTTAAGGTAGGACTGTTTGATTTTATTTTGTGCCTGTGCCAACTTCAATTTTCGCTCCTTTTCGATTGCATTGAATTGTTGTTCCAAGCTGTTCACTTTTTCGCCGTAGGCATCCAATGCCATTTTCTTTGCATTGACTTGGTTTTTGGTATTCCCAACTAAATTGGGATCAAAATAGTCGTCTTTGATTTCGGAGATGTACACAATGGTGTCGCCTTTTTTTACAAAATCGCCTTCTTTCACATACCACTTTTCAACTCGACCTGCTATGGCGGTATGAATCGTTTGTGGTCGTTGTCCGGGTTTTAAAGTAGTCACAGCACCTGTTCCGCCAATATTTTGCGTCCATGGCATGAAAAGGATGAGTAAAAAAATCAAAAAAGCACCTAGAATAATTCGGTTCAAGGTTTTGTAGTGTGGCCTATTTGCCAAATTTCGCACCGTACTAAACCGATCGATGTCTTCTATAATTGGATTGTTGTTGGACAGATTAAGCATGGTTTTGGTTTTTAGAATCCGCAATTAGTTTTCCATTTGAGAGCTCAATTACACGCGTACATTGTTTTTTCCAGTACTCATTTTTTGAACTTACAACTAGTGTCCATTTGTGTTTTGGATCAACTAGAAAGTCAATAATTTCATTGGCAACTTTGGTGTCCATTTTGTTTAATGGATCCTCCAAAAGCAGCACCTTGGGTTGGGTAACGATGCTACGGGCAATTAATATTTTTTGCGCGTTTGAAGAGGAAAGTTGTTTGCCTTCGGGCACAATCTTGGTGTCGAGTCCTTCGGGCATTGACTTGATAAACTCGCCCAAGCCCACCGAATCAATGGCCCATTTTAATTGTTCGTTGGTCACCAATGGATTGAGAAAGGTAATGTTTTCGAGAATGCTGCCCTCAAACGGTGTGTCCTCTTGCATCACTACACTGATGTGCGACCGCAGTTGATTTTTGTCAATTTTAAGGTAGGTGTCGTCGTTAATAAAGTAGGTGCCTGAACTGGGCTCGATTAATCCGGACAAGACGCGCATCAAACTCGATTTACCTGAGCCGTTTTCGCCTGATAAAAACACGCGTTCTTCGGGTTCAATTTTAAGGGTAATGCGGGACAAGACACTTTTTTTGTTGTCGGGAAACTTAAGGGAAAGGTTGTCTGTTTCTAAGCACAATTTGGTGAAACAATAATCTGCTGTCTTGGCATTGTATTTTTCTATTTCTAAATCAAATACTTGCGCAATTTTTTCCACCGACGTGAGCACGTCATAAAAGGTTTCAAGACCTAAAATTACTTTTTCAACCGAATTGATCACTAAAATAATGATGATTTCAGCGGCCACAAACTGACCAATGTTCATTTGTTGATTGAGCACCAAATAACCGCCAATAAACAGAAGAGATGCAGTAATTAATATTTTAAATCCGATGAGCTGAATAAACTGTCGTTTAATTACATTGAAGTGTTTTTCCCGGTAGCCTATGTATTGTTCAACTAAATTGTTATTGCGGGCTAGGGCAAAATCAAAGTTTTCTTGTCGTCTAAAGCTGCTGCTGTTGCGTGCAATTTCTTGCAGCCAGGCCACTACCTTGTATTTGTATTTGGATTCATTTAAGCTCGTGGATAAACCAGAGGTGTAAGAAAATTTAAAGATGATGTACAACAACAAGAGCAGAAAAATACCAAATAAGATAAAGAAGGGATGATAAAGCGCCAACAAGATGATCCCGAAAATGATCTGCAACAACGAGGACGAAAAGTCCAAAAGTAATTTTGACGCTCCTTTTTGAATCACCATGGTGTCAAAAAAGCGGTTGGCCAGTTCAGGCGCATATTTGTTGTGCAGTTCTTCAAACTTAATTTTCGGCAATCGATAACTGAAATCAAAGGAGGATCGGACAAATATTTTCTGTTGTAAGTTTTCTGTAATCCGAAGCTGCATGATGGCCAGTGTTCCGCCCAAGGCTACACCAATTACTACAATTAATACCAATAAAACCCAAGAGGCACTTACCCGACCGGATTGGATCAGGTTGATGATGGCTTGGATTCCCAAAGGCAATGACAAACTGATGATACCGGCAAAAATGGCATAGAAAATAATTTGCGTCACATCTTTGCGGTCCACCTTAAGCAGGTTGATAAAACGAATAAACGGAGATTGTTCCATAGTTAAGTAAATAATTTATTGACCAAATCACTGTAATAATGAGACGGCGACACCGAAGCTTTGCAATCTGTGATGGTGGTGAAATGATTCTGTAAAAAATGCTGGTGTAATGAGCCTTCCACTATCGAAGAGGCCAAGCTTCTGGCATAGGTATAAGTTGGATCAACTTCTTGGATAATGGCTACAAGGCGATTGACCACCGTTTTGTATACTAAAAAAAACCCTTCTCGGTTTTCTTGGTCAACCTCTTTGGTGAGAAAAGTTTTTGAAAATTCAAGAATAATTATTCGATTTAATACCGATTCATTGATGTGCGACGTGCTCAAATCGTCTTCAATTTTACCGGCCAATACATCAATAGCTCGATTGAGTTTTACTTTGGGATCACTCAAGTTGTTGGTGGCCATAATCAATCGGTATTCCATCCAACCCCAATACCACGAACTCAAATACATGAGTAGCTTGTGTTTATTTTCAAAGTAGCGGTACAACGAACTTTCGTTTGATCCAATTCGTTCCCCCAGTTTTTTAAAGGTAAATGCATCAAACCCAATTTCGTCTAACAATAAGATGCTGTGTTGTACAATTTTCTTGCCCAACTCTGACGACTCTGGGTTTTTTACATACAACTTGGTATTTACTGAAATTTGCACCTGTAGCGGTAAAGTATGCATGCCTTTGTTAATTAGTTCCCGCAAAATTAATAGTATTACTATTAAAAAAGAAATTTTAACTTTTAATTATAAAAAAAAGGCCTCCAATTGGAAGCCTTTGTGTTGAGGATGTTATTTTTTACAACAACGAATGTTGTGTCATCACTGCGGGTTTTTCGATTCCCATCAATTCCAAAATAGTTGGAGCAATGTCTCCCAAAACACCGTCATGGACAGTTTTGAGTTCGGTGTCAATTAAAATCACCGGCACAGGATTGGTGGTGTGGGCTGTGTTGGGGCTACCGTCGGGATTGATCATTGTTTCGCAATTTCCGTGATCGGCAATCAACAAGGTGGTGTACCCGTGTGCCAAGGCCGCGGTAATTACTTTTTCTACACATTGATCTACCGCTTCGCAGGCTTTGATGGCCGCTTCCATTACACCAGTATGTCCCACCATGTCCCCATTGGCAAAATTGAGGCACACAAAATCCACGTTTTCTTTCTCGAGTTCAGGCACCAAGGCATCGGCCAATTCGTAGGCACTCATTTCGGGTTGTAAATCGTAGGTGGCTACTTTGGGGGAATTTTTAAGAATACGGCTTTCGCCCACAAATTCTTCTTCGCGTCCGCCCGAAAAAAAGAACGTGACGTGGGGGTATTTTTCGGTTTCAGCGATGCGAATTTGTTTTTTGCCTGCTTTTTCAAGGACCTCGCCCAAGGTTTCGGTTACATTGTCTTTGTTGTAGATCACATGCACATTTTGATAGGTTTCGTCATAATTGGTCAAGGTCACATAATACAAGTTGAGTTGGTGCATGTTGTGTTCATGAAAATCCCGTTGCGAAAGCGCTTCGGTCAATTCACGCCCACGGTCAGTGCGGAAATTAAAAAAGATCACCACGTCATTTTCCTTAATTTGGGCCAATGGCTGATGCTGTTCATCAACAAGTACAAGCGGCTGAATAAATTCGTCCGTCACGCCAGCAGCATAACTGTCCTCTATGTTTTGCAGTACATCTTGGGTTTTGGTGCCGGTTCCGTGCACCAATAAATCATAGGCCAGTTTCACGCGTTCCCACCGTTTGTCTCTGTCCATGGCATAATAACGACCAATGACCGAAGCAAGTTTGGTTTGGGTTCCTTGTAAAAATGCAGTCAAATCGCTCAAGTATTGTTTTCCCGATTTGGGATCTACATCGCGTCCGTCGGTAAAGGCATGCACAAAACTATTTTCTACGCCAGAGGCATTAGCTGCTTCAATCAAGCCACGCAAATGCGAAGTATGCGAATGCACGCCACCATCCGAAACCAAACCTAAAAAGTGTAGGGCTACCTTGTTTTCTTTGGCATAGGCAAAGGCTTTTTGCAATTCGAGTTCTTGAGACAAGGTATTGTTTTTAACGGCCAAATTTATCTTAGCCAAATCTTGGTACACGATTCGTCCGGCGCCCAAGTTCATGTGTCCCACCTCTGAATTCCCCATTTGGCCTTCGGGCAAGCCTACATGCAAACCATCGGTACGCAATTGTGCGCTGGGGTATTGGGTGTATAAACTGTCTATAAAGGGAACGTTGGCGTTATCAATGGCCGAAACCTTGGGATCGGGGGATTTGCCCCAGCCGTCCAAGATCATCAAAATTACTTTCTTATTCATGGCTAATTATTTGTCGCAAATATAGCGTAAATGGGCACGAGCCCTTAAAAGGAGCAGTTAGATTTTGGTAAAAATTTGTAGATTTTTTTGTTAATTCTTCAACGAATTGTAATCAATAAAGTAGCGTACGCTCACCGAGAACACATGATTCAAAAAGCGGTTGTCGATGGCTTTATTAAAATTAGTGCCAAAATCAGTGCTAAAATCTTGCTCAAAAAAGGAGGAGCTGTTTCGGTATAATGCTGAAATTTGACTGCCCGGCGCAAACCACCACGAATAGGACAAATCCATGTTCCAGGTATTAAAATTGGAGTCCGGTGCAGTATAATTGTCTTCTGGGCTAATGTCACCGGAGTTTAAGAGTGTAAAAAACGCATTGTTTCTTGCGTAAGATAAATAATGCCGAACCGTTAAATTCAAACTCATTTTTTCATTGATAGCATATTTTCCAAACACCGAATTGGTATAAGTAGTAATGTTGCGTCGGGCCATAATTACGCCGCTATCGGTTAATGGATTTGTGCTTGCGTCTTGCCCAGAATACCCAATGTTGTTGAACATTTTGTTGAAACGAAAGGAATACGAAAGGGTCAAGTGGTCATTGAATCGGTACTTTGGTTCAACCATAAAGCCAAGTCTACCGCGGCCTTCTTGATTGCAGATTGCAAAAGAAGGGTTGACATCAATGGCAAAAGGCCGATTGTAGTTGGACGAAAAGTAAAGCCAACTGCCAACTATTTCAGGAATTTTAATGAATTTACTGTCGTCGGGCGTGCGTGCCTCATAAAAATCATAGGTTACATTTGGCCTGATTTCGACGCCATAACCAAAGTAGTCATTCTTTTTCGTGCTTGAATCTACAGATAGATTGATGCTGTTGCTTTGTAATCGTCCCGTCCGATTTTCAAATTCTGTTTCAGAATTCACTTGCAAGTTAAAGGTGTTGTATGTTTCGGTCGGGTTGATTATACGGTAACTGCCTTCGGTAATGAAGCCGTGAAAATGGGTCTGAAAATTGATGCCTAAATCGTTGTTGTCAAAATCCTTGGACACGTATTTTCCGCCAATTCCATACCGGAAATTTCCGCTTGTTTCTCCCAAGTAAATAGAAGTGTTAATCCCGCTTTTGTCTTGTCCAACCGCGCTGTAATTGAGGTAACTGTATTTGAGGTCTCCTTTGGCGGTAAAGGTATTTTTGGGTGTATTTAAATCAAATAAAAACGCCGACACATTTGCGTCTTTGGCCTCTCCGTTTCGGGTTACGTTGGTGTTGATAAAACTTAAGGAGGAGTTGGTGTTGAAGCGTTGATCCAATACCACTACATTGTAGTTGGTGGCCGGCTGCAGTTCAGCTTTTCGTTGGCTTCCCGTGTCCTCATTGGTTACGGTTACTTTTGTGTTTTCGGTTACGGCATTCAAAAAACCAATGCCCAATCCGTCTTTGGAACGGCCAGATATTTTTATGGCATTGATCAACTTAATACTGCTCGGAAGAATCGCCGATTCATTGTTTGCGAGTTCCAAGTCGGGTGTTTCCCCAATACGGCGCGAGTAGACCAAATCTCCTTTACTGAATAAATCGGTGCCTTCGGTAAAAAACGGCCTATTTTCGGTAAAACGTTGTTCAAACGGACTCAAGTTGAGCTCCACATTGTCAAATTTGGTCTGACCAAAATCGGGCACCAAAATAGCGTCCAAGGTAAACGCATCACTGATGCCGTATTTCACGTCCAATCCGCCTTTGAGTTCGCCATAGGTTTTTTGGACTTGGTTGGCATTTAGGTAAAAGGATGAATAGGGAATTAAAAACAAGCGCGTGGGCGGTTCAATGTTTTCAATGCCCTCTAATATTCCCGACTGCGCACTCTCGTTGTTGATTTTGGTGTCGATAAAATTCCAGGTAAACAGTTGCCTGTCTCTGCGAATTTCCCGGTAAAAATTCACACCCCATTCTTGTTTTTTGGCATTCGAAAAACGCAGTGCCGCATAGGGGATCTTCATTTCAACCACCCATCCAAAGTCGGTTAATTCTGCTTGGCTTTCCCAAATGGCATCCCAAGTAAAATCTTCTCCGTTTTGGTTGGTGAAAATGCAATCCGCTTGCACGCCAGCTGCACTCACATAAAACCGAAAGTCCTGTTGGCTGTCGTTAAATCCGTTTAAGAAAATACCAAAATTCTCGGATGATCCAAAATTGTCTCGGGGACTTATCTCTTTTAAAAGTTTAGAAGTCTCATGGTCAAACAAACGCGCAGCTACATAGATGGCATCGTTGGTGTAGGCAATTTGTACTTCTGTTTTCGTTTGTTCGGAGATGGGTTTGCCATTATCCGGAAAAAACATCGTGAAATCAGTTGCTTTTGGGGCGCTTTCCCAGATGGATTCGTTGAGTTTGCCATCAATAACCATTCGGTCAGCTGTTTTTACAGCGGTAAGTCGTTTCTTTTGAGCAAAAGAAAAAGAGGCAGAAAAAAGGAAGGCGAATAATAGAATACAAGAAATAGCTCTCATAAATAGGCGTTTAACGAGAACAAATTTAGCCAATTAATTTATTCCCGCAACCCTCAATTATGCATTGGGCTTGGATCAGCGGGTTTTGTAATAGACAAAATGAGTGCCAATATCCCCAATTGTAAAGGGCTCGCCTATGCTTTGGTATCCCATTTTTTTGTAAAAAGAAATTGCTTTTTCTCGGGCATTCAACCAAATTAGGTAGGGACTCGGTACCGTAATTTGCGACTCAGCAAATTGCATCAATTGTTCGCCAATTCCCTTATTTTGCTCGGATTCCAGTACAGCCATTCCTCTAAACTGCAGCTGGGTTTCAGTTTCAAATAAATCACATTTTTCCACAAATAAAGAGAGTACGCCTATCAACCGATCGGCATCAAAAAGGCCAAAATGTTGGGTCGAATGCAGGTCGTCTCCACTAAATGCGCAACTTTCTATTGGTTTCCCTTTGCGTAATACAGGGTGTCTCACCAAATAGGTTTCTGCTGTAGTGATGCGTTTACAAGTGTACATAAAGGGATATTTTATTTTTAACAAATTCAAAGTGAAATTGTTAGCGCATATGGGTTACTGTTTGATGTATATTTATAAAAATAAATTTGCAACAAAGAAAACTAATTCTATATATTTGCACCTCCTAAATGCGGAAGTAGCTCAGTTGGTAGAGCTCCAGCCTTCCAAGCTGGTTGTCGCGAGTTCGAGCCTCGTCTTCCGCTCTGAAAAAATCACCTCTAGTTTTTGCTAGGGGTTTTTTTATGCCCAATTCCAATCGCCCAATTCGGTGCCGGATTCAAATTCTACGGGATCTTTTCCTTGCTCAAACAAGCGAGCAGACAAATCGCCTTTTAACGTGATTGACCCTCCTTTTACTTCAAGCCAACTTCCTTCGCGCAAACCTAAAACGGCCGTTTGGTGGAAGGCGTGAAATTCTTTAATACGGGTTTCGCGTGTTTCTCCCATGTGTTTGGAATGCACATCCGGATCTAAATAATGCGGATTTAAATTAAACGGCAGCATGCCCAGAGTTGCAAAATCAGGTGGATACGCAATCGGCATGTCGTTGGTGGTGTGCATGCTTTGTCCCAAAATATTGCTGCCTGCACTGGTTCCCAAATAGGGTGTGCCTTTTTCCAATGTAGCTTTCAATACCTCAATAAGCTTATGTTGATACAGCTGCTTCACCAATACAAAGGTGTTTCCGCCACCGGTAAAAATGCCTTCGGCTTCCTTGATGGCTTTAATAGGGTTCTCAAATTCATGTGTTCCTTGCACCACAAAACCCCATGACTCCAATGTAGTCCGAACTTTTTGGGTGTACTCGTCGTGCGAAATCCCTCCAGGACGCGCATATGGAATAAACAAAATCGTTGTGCATCCGCTGAAATGTTCAAGAACGGTTTCTTTTAAATAAGCCAAATAGCTTCCGCCGTGTAGGGTAGAGGTGCTGGCTACAACCAAGTTTTTCATAATACAATTTTAGGCCTTTTGGCAAGCGAATATACAACCTTTGTTTGTCAGAATAAAAGGCTTTGTTGCGCCAAGATTTCGTTAAAAGTAGCCGAAGATGTGGTCAGGTGACGGGAAAACAATAGTTTTGTTTCCCAAGATTTAATATACGTATGCCCATGCGGTTTCCCTATTTTTTAGCCCTTTGTTTTTCCATGATGGCGGCTCACGTTTGGGGGCAATCGGGTCCCGAAAAAACAGTGACTTTGCGTGTAGTAGTCGATACTACGGGTATTGAAAAAGTGAATGTGGTAAACTTGCGCAGCAACCAAACCACAGCCACCAACCAAAAAGGGGTGTGCGCGGTCCGGGTGAAAATAGGCGATATTTTGTTGATTACAGCGGTCAATCTAGAAACAAGACGACATGAAATTTCGGCCCAAGAATACGAAACCCAAGCGGCGTTGCAAAAAATGAGTTACCGCATTACGCCCCTAGAGGAAGTAAATGTAAACGAGAATGCACATATAAATGAAACCAGTTTAGGCATCGTGTCGGCCAATCAAAAAAAGTATACACCTGCCACCCGCAAATTACGTACCGCTCAAACCGGCCTGCTTGATCCGCTGCTCAATAAAATGTCGGGCAGAACTAGGGATTTGAAAAAGCAAGTCAAAGTCGAAGAAAAAGAAAAGTTATTGCTCAAACTCGATGGCTTGTACGAAGAGAAATACTATACCGACGTGCTCAAAATTACACCTGAGGCCATTCCCGGTTTTCAGTATTACCTGATAGATGATCCCGAATTTGCAGCCGCTTTAAAAGCCAAAAACAAAACACTGACTATGTTCTATGTGAAACGCTTGGCCTTGCAATACAACGAAATTTTACTCCAAGAATCCCATGAGCAAGAAACCCAATCCAAGTAGCTATATCGGTTTTGTAGCTGCGGTAATATTGGTGCTGTGCTCGGCTTTTGCGGTGCATAAATTTTACATGGGCATATACCAAGTAACGTATGCACCAGCCAAAAAAAGGCTGCAAATTGCCATGCGGCTCTTTGTGGATGATTGCAATACGGTCCTATACCAAACCTATCAACAAAAAACCAAATTGGGAGATCCTCACGAATCGCCCTCCGACATGCAATGGATGAATACCTACGTGCAATCCCACTTTAAAGTAGTGCTTAACGGAAAATCATACCCCATTCAGTTTAAACGCAAAGAACTAGAAAACAATGTATTGGTTTGTTATTACACCTGTGAGGAAGTGCCTAAATTCAATCGAGTTGTACTGGAAAACACTGTATTTACCGATGTGTTTCCAGACCAACAAAACATGATACAAGCCCAATTGTTTGGCAAAAAGCAAAGTGCCTTGCTCACGCAAAGCGTCGTCGAAGCTGTATTTGTCAATGAATAATTAATAAAGAAAAATCGCTATTTTTAGCCCGTTTTTATAACCTTTTACCAAGAAGATTCTATGAGAAAATGTGTCGCCCTGCTGTTGTTTTTGTCAAGCAGTATTTTAGTTGCCCAAGAAGCCGTTAAACCCAAAGAAAAGGGATCAGTTGATGTAAATAAATTTCGTCAAAATTACGATTTGTTTGCCACGCCAAATATGTACCGCACGGCATCGGGAGCGCCAGGTCCGGAGTATTTCCAACAACAAGCCGACTACAAAATAGACATCGAACTCGACGACAAAAACACCCGTTTGTATGGAGTTGAAACCATTACTTACCACAACAACGCCAAGGAATCCTTGGATTATTTGTGGATTCAATTGGATCAAAACCAACAAGCCAAAAACTCCTATTCAAAATTGGTGGGCAGCAACAAAACCGATCCAGCCATGAGTCCGCAGGGCTTTTCGCGCAACTATTTGGAAGAAAAATTTGATGGTGGATTCCGCATTGATTACATCAAAGATGCCGCCGGGAAACCCATGAAATACACGATCAACCAAACGATGATGCGGGTTGAATTGCCTAAACCATTGGCACACGGACAACGCATTTCAATGACCATTAAATTTTGGTACAACATCAACAATTACATGCTCGATGGCGGTCGTTCGGGCTACGAGCACTTTGACAAAGACGGAAATAACCTCTATGTGTTGGCTCAATTTTATCCTAGAATGGCGGTCTACAATGACGTAGAAGGCTGGCAAAATATGCAGTTTTGGGGCAGTGGCGAATTTGCCCTTCCCTTTGGAAATTTTGAGGTGAACATAACCGTGCCTGCTGATCACATCATGGAGGCAACCGGCACCTTGCAAAACAGAAGTGAGGTATTTACACCGGCCCAATTGCAACGTTATGCCTTGGCGGAAAAATCCTTTGACAAACCCGTAATAGTGGTTACCCAAGCCGAGGCCGAAGCGGCTGAGAAATCATTTTCAACCCAAAAGAAAACCTGGAAATTCAAAGCCGAGAATGTGCGTGATTTTGGAATTGCCACTTCGCGCAAATTCATCTACGACGCCATGGCTGTAAAGTTGGGCGGTAAAAACGTAATGGCGGTATCCGTTTATCCCAAAGAGGGCAATCCACTCTGGGAGGAGTATTCTACAAAAGCCGTGGCACACACCTTAAAAAGCTATTCCAGTTACACCTTTGATTATCCGTATCCCAAAGCGGTTTCGGTGCACGCCAACGACCAAGGCATGGAATACCCGATGATTTGTTGGAATTTTGGTCGTCCAGATGCTGACGGTAAATACACAGATCGACTCAAATACGGTATGTTGGGCGTGATCATCCACGAAGTGGGGCACAACTTTTTCCCCATGATTGTCAACTCAGACGAGCGCCAATGGACCTGGATGGATGAAGGGCTCAATACGTTTATGGAATACTTGGCGGAGATTACATTTGATCCTAATTTTCCCGTTGATCGCGGACCAGCTCGTTTAATTGTTCCTTACATGAGCGGCGCACAATCCGGTTTAGAACCCATTATGACCAACTCCGAGAGCATTCGTCAGTTTGGAAGTAATGCTTATGGCAAGCCGGCTGCAGGATTAAATATCTTGCGTGAAACCATCATGGGCCGTGAATTGTTTGATTACGCTTTTAAAACCTATGCCAACCGTTGGAAATTCAAGCACCCTACGCCAGAAGATTTCTTTAGAACCATGGAAGATGCTTCGGCCGTTGATTTGGATTGGTTTATCAGAGGCTGGTTTTACACCACCGATTATACCGACATTGGCATCAAAGATGTAAAAAAATATTTTGTTTCCAACAACGAAACCAAAGAAGTCAAAGACTATTTGTCCAAAAGACGCCGCCGCCGTTCGGGAACGGATGGTCCCATGGTGTATATGGTTGCCGAAGGCAGCGAAGATTATACGCCCAACATGAACAAAGCCTTTGATCCCAAAGAAATAACCCATTTGGATGCCTACATTAAATCGCATTTCACCCCCGAGGAACAAGCCAAATTGGTCGTGCCCAAGTACTTTTACCAAGTTACTTTTGACAAACCGGGTGGTTTAGTGATGCCCGTTATTGTCGAGTTGACTTTTGAAGACGGCAGCACAGAAAACCATGTTTTTCCAGCACAAATTTGGCGTTTAAACGATGCGGAAGTTTCGCGTACCTTTGCCACACAAAAGGCCATCACCAAAATTGTGGTCGATCCCAAATTAGAAACGGCAGACATTGATGTAACCAACAATACCTGGCCAAAACAAGAGGTTCCCTCAAAATTTGATTAATACAACTTGTAAAAAAAAATCCCATATGTTTGGAATAGGTGGCGGTGAAATCGTATTCATCATTTTAGTGATTCTGATGTTATTTGGTTCCGATAAAATTCCAGAGATTGCGCGTACTTTGGGTAAGATCATGGCCCAGCTCAAAAACGCAACCAACGACATCAAAAGCGAGATTCAAAAAGGAGCTGAAGCCAACGGCTTGGATACGACCATCAAAGAGTTTAAAAGCGATTTTACCGATATCGGTGCAGGAATCACCAAAGACATACAAGAGGCAAAATCCAATATGGAAGCCCAAACCCAGTCGGCTGTTGAAGGCGTTGCCCAAGAAGTAAACGAACTTGAAGGACCTGTAAAACGCCAAGTCTAAATGGAATCCAAACTCATTGCCTTCGACCAACAGTTGTTTGTATTTCTCAACAATTTGGGGTCTCCAACTTTCGATGGTTTTTGGTTGTTTGTCACCAAACAAACCCATTGGACACCTTTTTTTCTGGTGTTGTTGGTTGTGATTTATAAAAAAATAGGTTGGAAACAATCCCTTTTTTTGCTGCTTTTTATAGCCTCGCTCATCACCTTTACCGATCAATTCACCAACTTGGTGAAGAACAATGTACAGCGTTTGCGCCCCTGTAATACGCCAAATTTAGTTGGCCTGATCCGTGTGGTCAAAGCCAGTAATACCTTTAGTTTCTTTTCTGGTCATGCGGCCAATTCGATGGCGGTAGCCAGCTTTTTGTACCTTTTGTTCCGTACACAAATTTCGTGGTTCAAGTGGTTGTTTTTATGGCCGCTCGTGTTTGCCTATAGCCGCATTTACTTGGGCTTGCATTTCCCGCTCGATATTTTAGCTGGATTTGCGTTTGGTGCCTGCAGTGGATTTGCCTTTTACCAATTGTACTCTAGGGCCAAAAATAAATTTTCCTTTTAGTTTTTTTAGGAGCTAGTTCCAGCTGTCCGTTCTTTTTTTTGTGTCCAACCCGGCCACAAAAAGATGCCACTTCCATCTGGGCTACAACACTCGGCTCACGGTAAGTCCGTCGCGTATGGGCAACAAAACCGTTTCTACGCGGGGATCGTTACGCAATAAATCATTGTATTCCAACAATATCTTGGTGCTCAAGTCATTGGGTTGTAGTGGTTCTAACACTTTTCCACTCCACAACACATTGTCCGAAAGGATAATGCCTCCGGGGTTCATCTTGGGCACAATGAGTTCGTAATAGTTCAGGTAATTTTCTTTGTCTGCATCGATGAATACCAAATCAAATTTCAAATCGAGTGTAGGAATTACAGCCGTTCCCTCACCCAAGTGTTGCATAATTTGCGTTCCCCATCCCGATTGGTCAAAGTACTTGCGCTGAAAATCGACCAATTCTTCCTTGATGTCTATGGTATGCAGTTGCCCGTCTTTTTGCATGCCTTCACACAAGCAAAGTGTGGCATAGCCGGTGTAGGTGCCAATTTCTAAAATGTTTTTTGGTCTAATGAGCTTTGAGAGCATACTCAATACGCGCCCTTGAAAATGGCCGCTTAGCATGCGTGGCAACAACACCTTTTGGTAGGTTTCTTTGTTGAGTTTTGCCAACAAAGGCGGTTCGGCTTGGCTGTGTTTTTCGATGTAATCTTCTAATTCTTCCGAAATAAAGTGCATGCGGCGCGATTTTTTTGGTTGGCACCAAAGTTATCAAAATCTGTGCAGCCCAAAT
>JAGNTC010000141.1 GCA_017987725.1 Flavobacterium sp. | reverse complement strand
CCAAGAAACAGGAGTATGAGGAGATTAAGACTGTGGTGAGGGCGGCGTGAGGATAAAAAAATCAATACCACTAATATCTCTCGCCAAGACGCAGAGACGGGAAGTTTTCATCTATACGCTTAATAGTCATCGTTATACATACACTAATGCCTAATGGCTAATGGCTGATTTCTTGAACTTTTCATTGCGGCTTCGCGGCTTTGCGAGAAACTTGACTCGAGTCCCGCAGCTTCGGGACGAACAGATGGAGCGAAGCGGAATAAACTTGAAACTCTGGCGATAGCCTAAAACTATCGCTGTATGAACGAATTTCGTCTTTGACAAAATTCGTGGGGCTTTAGAACACTAGTGGCAGGATTACTGCGTGATCCTGAGAAGGGGGAAGTTGCTCAAAAACCTTTCCATTTTTTTTCAAAAAATGAGGCCGTTTTTTTTATGCCCAAACCTGCCAAGCGAGCTTGGGGTTATAGAAAACAGGATTACTACGAGATCCTGAGAAGGGGGGAGTTGCTCAAAAACCTTTCCATTTTTTTTCAAAAAATGAGGAGGTTTTTTTATACCCAAACCCTTCAAGCGAGCTTGGGGTTTGGGTATAAAAAAACCTCCCAGCAAAGCTGAAAGGTTTTTGGTCGGGGTGGCAGGATTCGAACCTGCGGCCTCCTGCTCCCAAAGCAGGCGCGATAACCGGGCTACGCTACACCCCGAAAAGCGTGTGCAAATATAGCACTAAAATTGAGTTGTCCTAATTTATTTTTAGTTTAATAATAGCAGAACTGCAGATTGAAAAACAAAGAAAAAGAAAATGTAAGCTCAATTAAATTTCTATTTTTGTATAGCAAATTTAAAAAGTAACGTACATGCTGATTATAGGAATAGCGGGAGGAACAGGCAGCGGAAAAACCACTGTAGTGCATCAGATCATGAATGAATTACCGCACACCGAAGTGGGCATCATCTCACAAGATTCCTATTACAAGGCCAATCACAACATGAGCTATGACGAGCGGGCGCAAATAAACTTTGATCATCCCAGAGCCATCGATTTTGATTTATTGGTACAACACCTGAAAGACCTTAAAGCTGGAAATAACATTGACCAACCCGTTTATTCCTTTGTGATTCACAACCGCACCGACGATACGGTTCTCACCCACCCGCGCAAAGTAATGATTGTAGAAGGAATTTTAATTTTAACCCATCCTGAACTGCGCGATTTATTTGACATCAAAATCTTTGTTCACGCCGATTCGGACGAACGCTTAATAAGACGTTTAAAACGAGATATTGCCGAACGAGGGCGAGACATGGACGAGGTGCTTTCGCGTTACCAAACCACGTTAAAACCCATGCACCAGCAATTTATTGAGCCCACCAAAGCGTTTGCTGACATCATCATCCCCAATGACAAATACAATACTGTAGCCATTGATGTGGTGCGTGCAGTAATCAACCAACGATTGGCTTAAGCCTGTAAAAATGGAAGAAGAAAACATAGAAAATATTACTCCCGAAGTAAAACCGAACAGATGGTTGCCTTACCTCAAAAACAAATACGTTTGGGTTTTGTTGTTTTTTTGTGTGTGGATGCTGTTTTTAGACAACTACTCGCAGTTGGAACACCGTGTCCTCAATAAGGAAATAAAAGAACTGGAGACGAACAAAAAATACTACCAAGACGAAATTCGTAAGGATCAACAACAAATTAATGCGCTCAAAGATCCCAACCAGGTCGAAAAATACGCCCGAGAAAAATATTACATGAAAAGACAAAACGAAGACATTTACGTCATCGATTTGGATTCTTCGACGGCCAAACCCTAACCCATTCCCAATCTCATTTGATTCATGTCAAATTCTTTATTTTCTGATTTCGATCCGGTTTCTTCCAAACAATGGAAACAACAAATACAATTTGAACTCAAAGGAGCCGAATACAACGACACGGTGGTGTGGGATTCGCCCGAAGGCATTCGTGTAAAACCCTTTTACCACAGCGTCTTAGATCAATTCACACCGCTCAGTTCAAGTCAAGCTTCGGCCTGTAAAATTGGGCAAGCCATCTTTGTTTTTGACCTAGAAAAAAGCATTGCACGAGCCATTGACACGGTAGCTCGTGGTGCTGAATCCTTGCATTTTCAAATTGACGACGAGACAATCGATGTACTTCATTTATTGAACAGCGTTAAGCCATTAGATGTTCCAATTCATATAAAATTGGGTTTTTTAAACGCCGATTTCAATCAAAAAATCATTCATTTTTCCCAAACACATTCCGGACAAATTTCTGTTTACAATGACCCCATTGGCCATTTTGCGCGAGAGGGAAATTGGCATACCGGATCAGCCGATAATTTTGAGCTAATCAAAGCGCAAGAAGCTCATTTTACAGGCAGTTATTTAAGTGTAGATGCCGCTTTGTATCAAAATGCAGGTGCCACGATGGTACAGCAAATTGCCTACAGTTTGGGCCATGCCAATGAATATTTTAATCGATTGGGCTGTCATCAACCGCTGGTTTTTCATTGGGCAGTGGGCAGTAATTACTTTTTTGAAATTGCCAAATTGCGTGCTTTTCGTGCGCTTTTTAATCTAATTGCCAAAGAATACAATCACCAGCACGCCTGTCATATTGTGATAACGCCTTCCAAACGCAACAAAACGATTTACGATTACAACGTCAATATGTTGCGCACGACTACCGAATGCATGAGCGCCATCTTGGGCGGCGCCGATACGATTGTGAATTTGCCTTATGATGCTTTATACCACAAAGACAATGAATTTGGTGATCGCATTGCGCGAAACCAATTGCTGATCCTGAAACACGAAAGTTACTTTGACAAAGTGGACAACCCCGCCGACGGCAGTTATTATATAGATAGCCTCACGCAGCAATTGGCCGAAAAATCCTTGGCTTTGTTTCAAGAATTGGAGGCAAATGGCGGATTTATACAACAACTCAAAGACGGTGCGATTACCAGAAAAATTCAAGAAAGTGCCGCCAAAGAGCAGGCCTTATTTGACGAAGGAAAAACGGTTTTATTGGGCACCAACAAGCATCCCAACAAAGCCGACCGCATGAAACACGACTTGGAATTGTTTCCTTTTGTGAAAATAAAAGGCCGGAAAACATTGATCACGCCCATCATCGAAAAACGATTGGCCGAAAAAATAGAACAAGAACGTTTGCAAACCGAATCTTAACGAAGAGCAAGATGAAAAGGAAAGATTTACAGCATTTACAAGTTCCAAAAACAGGCACTACAATACAATCTTCTGGCGTATTCCACACAGCCGAAGGCATTGACTTGCAACAAACCTATACCGCCAAAGACATTGAATCCTGCGAACACCTGGATTTTGGCGCTGGATTTGCACCCCATTTGCGCGGACCCTATGCCACCATGTATGTGCGCCGTCCGTGGACCATTCGCCAATATGCAGGGTTCTCAACGGCCGAAGAAAGCAATGCTTTTTACCGACGCAATTTAGCCGCTGGACAAAAAGGATTGTCGGTAGCATTTGATTTGGCCACACACCGCGGCTACGATTCCGATCACGAACGCGTGGTGGGAGATGTGGGGAAAGCCGGAGTGGCTATTGATTCGGTGGAAGACATGAAAGTCTTATTCGATCAAATTCCCCTCCATGAAATGTCGGTATCCATGACCATGAATGGGGCAGTTTTACCCATTATGGCCTTTTATATTGTGGCCGCCGAAGAACAAGGTGTATCTCCCGAACAACTTTCGGGAACCATTCAGAATGACATCTTAAAGGAGTTTATGGTGCGTAACACCTATATTTATCCGCCAGCTCCATCGATGAAAATCATTGCTTCGATATTTGAATACAGCAGCCAAAAGATGCCCAAATTTAATTCGATATCAATATCGGGCTACCACATGCAAGAAGCGGGAGCTACTGCCGATATTGAATTGGCTTATACCCTAGCCGATGGATTGGAGTACATCCGAACCGGTTTGGCAGCAGGTATGAAAATTGATGAATTTGCTCCTCGCCTTTCGTTTTTCTGGGCCATTGGTATGAATCATTTTATGGAGATTGCCAAGTTGCGTGCCGGACGTATGTTGTGGGCAAAACTGGTGAAACAATTTGAACCCAAAGACGAAAAATCATTGGCACTCCGCACGCATTGTCAAACCTCGGGATGGAGCCTCACCGAACAAGATCCGTTTAACAACGTAGCGCGCACCTGTATTGAAGCCGCTGCCGCTGCATTTGGTGGAACGCAATCCTTGCATACCAATGCCTTGGACGAAGCCATTGCCTTGCCTACTGATTTCTCGGCACGAATTGCCCGAAATACGCAAATATATTTGCAAGAAGAAACACACATCACCCATACCGTTGATCCCTGGGGCGGCAGTTATTACATCGAAAAACTCACCGAAGAAATTGCGCAGAAAGCGTGGATGCTAATTGAAGAAGTGGAAGCCATGGGCGGCATGACCAAAGCCATTGAAGCCGGCATTCCCAAGTTGCGGATCGAAGAAGCGGCAGCTCGCAAACAAGCGCGAATTGACAGCGGACAAGATTTGATTATTGGCGTAAACAAATACCGTTTGGCGCAAGAAGATCCCTTACACATCTTGGATGTAGACAACCAAAAAGTGCGCGCACAACAGTTGGAACAATTGGCCGATCTCAAAGCCAAACGCAATGCAAAACACGTAGCCGATTGCCTGCAAAAACTCACCGACTGCGCCAAATCTGAACAAGGAAATTTACTTGAATTGGCCATTGAAGCAGCACGAGCCAGAGCTACATTAGGTGAAATTAGTGATGCACTCGAAAGTGTGTATGGCCGATATAAAGCACAAATTAAATCATTTAGTGGCGTGTATAGTAAAGAAATTAAAGACGATGCCAGTTTTGAAAAAGCCAAACAACTGGCCGATGCCTTTGCCGTTCAAGAAGGGCGAAGACCACGCATCATGATTGCCAAAATGGGACAAGACGGACACGACCGTGGCGCAAAAGTTGTAGCCACAGGCTATGCCGATGTAGGTTTTGACGTAGATATTGGCCCATTATTCCAAACTCCAGCCGAAGCCGCCAAACAGGCTGTAGAAAACGATGTGCACATTTTGGGCGTTTCCTCTTTGGCAGCAGGTCATAAAACCTTGGTTCCACAAGTAATTGAAGAACTCAAGCGCTATGGACGCGAAGACATTATGGTGATTGTAGGCGGCGTAATTCCGGCACAAGATTATCAATTTTTGTTTGATGCAGGCGCTGCAGCCGTATTTGGCTCAGGCACCAAAATTAGTGCGGCTGCGATTTCTATTTTAGAATTGTTATTGGCCGAATAATACAACTTTTTGAAGAAATAAA
>JAGNTC010000024.1 GCA_017987725.1 Flavobacterium sp. | reverse complement strand
TCCTAAGGTCATCATTACCACATTTCCAAATTTTCAAATTTTCAAATCTTCACATTTCCAAATTTCCATCCCGAAACTTCGGGACAAATTCCAAATTCCAATTGCACTAAATCAGGGCCAAATCTTTCAATCCTTCAATCTTTAAATCTTTCAATTTTCTCCAAATTTTCCAATCTTTTTTTTCGCTACTACAATCCGCAATCCGTATATTTACGTCCTCAAAAAAAGCACGCAGGATACTATGAAAATATCGTACAATTGGATTAAACAATTTCTTAAAATAGACTGGAAATCCGACGAAATTGCAGCCCTACTCACCGACTTGGGACTGGAAGTAGAAGCCGTAGATAAATACCAATCGGTAAAAGGCGGACTCGAAGGAATTGTGGTAGGACAGGTACTGAGCTGTGAACCACATCCCAACGCCGATCGACTCAAAGTGACTATGGTAAATGTGGGCACCGATACGCCCTTGCAAATTGTATGCGGCGCCAGCAATGTGGCAGCCGGACAAAAAGTTCCCGTTGCTTTGATTGGCACTACTTTGTACGACAAAAACGGCGATGCCTTTGTGATCAAAAAAGGGAAAATCCGCGACGTAGAAAGTTACGGCATGATTTGCGCTGAAGACGAATTGGGGTTGGGCGACAGCCACGAAGGTATTTTGGTGTTGGATGACAGTTTAACTCCAGGAGCATCGGTGGCCAAAGAATTTAAAATAGAAAACGACGAGGTATTTGAAATTGGGCTTACGCCTAATCGCGCCGATGCCATGAGTCACTGGGGAACTGCCCGTGATTTGCGTGCCGGTTTGATACAAAGTGGCGTGCAAGTTGAATTAATTACGCCCTCGGTGAGCAATTTTAGAGTAGACAAACGCACCCTAAAAATTGATGTACAAGTCGAAAATCCAAAACTGGCGCCACGCTATTGTGGGGTAACCATTTCGGGAATTTCGCTTAAACCCTCACCTGAATGGTTGCAAAATAGATTGAAAGCCATTGGCCTGCAACCCAAAAACAACATTGTGGATGTGACCAATTACGTGATGCATGAATTGGGTCAGCCGTTACATGCTTTTGATGCCAATAAAATAAATGGAAAAATTCAGGTAAAAACAGTAGCCGCGGGAACCAAATTTACCACCTTGGATGATGTTGAACGCAGCTTGCACGAAGACGATTTGATGATCTGCGACGACCACGGACCACTTTGTATTGCGGGGGTTTTTGGCGGAAAAGAATCGGGTGTGAGTGAATCTACTCAAAATATTTTCTTGGAAAGCGCCTACTTTAATGCCGTGAGCGTGCGTAAATCGGCCAAAAGACATGGTCTCAATACCGATGCTTCGTTTCGATTTGAACGCGGCATTGACCCAACGATTACCGAATATGCCTTGAAGCGTGCGGCTATTTTAATTCAAGAATTGGCCGGTGGCGAAATCACCTCGGATGTGATTGATGTCTATCCTAAAAAAATAGAAGACTTCCCGGTGTTTTTGAATTTTGACAAAACCACCAAACTGATTGGGCAAGAATTGTCCAAAGAGATCATCAAAAAAATACTGGCTTCGCTTGACATCAAAGTAAACAGTTCGACGGATGCGGGATTGGGACTCATTGTTCCCGCCTACCGCGTAGATGTGCAACGTGAAATTGACGTGATCGAAGAAATTTTGCGGGTGTACGGCTACAACAACATCAGTTTTAGCAAAAAATTAAATGCAACGGTAGCCAATTCGTTGCGAACCGAAGACTACAAAATACAAAACATCATTGCGCAGCAGTTGAATTCGCAAGGCTTTCACGAAATGATGGCCAATTCGCTCACCACGCCCGATTATGTGAATTTGAGTGATCAATTGCAAGCCGAACACAACGTGAGCATGCTCAATCCGTTGAGCGCCGATTTATCGACCTTGCGACAATCGCTCTTGTTTTCGGGCTTAGAAGCGGTGGCCTACAATTGCAACCGCAGAAATGCCGATTTGAAATTGTTTGAATTTGGCAAAACCTACCACAACATCGACGGAAAGTACAACGAACCCAAACACCTGAGTGTCTTTGTGAGCGGCAACCGCAACAGCGAAAACTGGACACAAGCCGGTAAAGCGAGTGACTTTTTCTTGCTTAAGGGCTACATCGAAGCAATTCTCACGCGCTTGGGCATTGACAAGGCCAAAACCAAACCGCTACAATCGGATGTGTTTGCTGAAGGTGTTCAATATGTAATTGGCAACGAAACTTTGGTGGAATTTGGTACTGTAAAAAAATCAATCCTCAAGTATTTTGACATCAAACAAGAAGTCTTGTATGCAGACATCAATTGGAATTTGGTATTGAAATTGGTTTCGACCAAATTAAAATTCCAAGACATTCCGAAGTTTCCGGAAGTGCGCCGCGATTTTTCGTTGCTCATAGATGAAGCGGTGAGTTTTGAAGCCATTTACCAAGTGGCGCGTCAAACTGAAAAAAATCTGTTGAAAAACATACAGTTGTTTGATGTGTACCAAGGCGAAAACTTACCCGAAGGGAAAAAATCGTATGCGGTGAGCTTCATTTTACAAGACAACCAAAAAACCTTGACCGACGAGCAAATTGATGCGGTCATGAGGAACTTACAACAAAAATTAACTACCGAATTGGGCGTGAGTTTACGCTAATAAAATAATAGAATATGGTTTATAAATTTAGAGTGATCCTCGATACCGAAGAAGATATCTTTCGCGATATCGCCATCTTGTCTACAGATACCTTAGAAGATTTGCACAATGCCTTGGTGAATGCTTTTGATTTTGACGGACAAGAAATGGCCTCGTTTTATACCTGTGACGAACAATGGAACCAAGAAGATGAAATTGCGTTGTTTGATACCGGCGACACACCTGGCGAGCAACAAATTATGAGCGATTATGTCTTGGAAGATTTGCTAGATAAGGAAAACACCAAAATCATCTACGTGTATGATTTCTTGAACATGTGGACATTCTTGATTGAATTGGCCGCAATCGAAGAGGTAACGGCAGGTGAAACCTACCCTGCCACCTTGTTTAGCCACGGGTTTATGCCGGCTGAAGCAGGCGACAAAAATTTTGAGGCCGACCTACACGACGACATCTATGGCGAATTTGAAGACGACTTAGACGAGGACGATTTGGATCTATTTGATGAAAACGAAGGCGGATACGAAGACCATAGCTACGACGATTCCTGGAATTAGTCGAAATTTTAATTCAAAAAAACACACCAAAACCAAGAAGCTAAGTCTACTTACTTCTTGGTTCTTTTATCTAATAAAACAAACGAAAACCCTTTTATGATTAATTTGTACAACACCCACATCGAGAATTTATCCATTCACCGCGTGGGCAATAAAAGCCGAAACGAAGCCCTATTTTTATCTGACCAACCCTACAATTTGAACGACGAGATTGTGCCGTTGTTGAAAGAATATTTCTTTAAACCCTTTCGGGACAAAGAAGAAAACTACTACCAATTTGCCCACGATGTCGATTTGGAATACAACGAGATGTATAAATTGGTTACCCAACTATTTGCTGATCCTTCGTCGGTACACGAGGTTTCTAAAAAAATCACCAAACATTTGTTTGAGCAATCTAATCATCCGCACATCAAAAACGGCGAGGTGTATGTGGCCTATTTGAGTCATTTGTCGATAGACAACAACGTGGTGGATGCCGTGGGGATTTTTAAAAGTGAATTACAAGCCGATTTCTTGCAGTTTGAAGAAAAAGGCAGCAACCTTGAGATGATCTTGCAACAAGGCATCAACTTAAATAAACTGGACAAAGGCTGTTTGATCTTTAATCACAAGCAAGAAGAAGGATACAAAATCTTGACGGTAGACAGCAACCGCTATGATGCGCGCTATTGGTTGGAGCATTTCTTATCGGTAGATGCCTTTGAAGACGAAAATTTTATCACCAAAAAATACTTGAAATTTTGCCAAGGATTCGCCAAAGACGTGGTGCTTCCGGCCGAAGACAAGAAAGAAGAAGTGATGTTCATGAACCGCTCAGTGAATTATTTTGCCAAAAACGACCAGTTTGAAGAAACCAACTTCTTGAACGAAGTACTCGACAACCCCGATTTGATTCCGGAATTTAAAAGCTACAAAGTTGACAAAGGCGAAAAATACAGCATCGAAGACGTGACCTCGTTCCCGATTGCCAATGCAGCAGTTTCAGATGCGCGCAAATCAATTAAAAATGTAATCAATTTGGATACGCACATTCAAATTAAATTGGATTTCATCAATCCCGAAAGCGCCGAAAAATTTGTAGAAAAAGGCTGGGACGAAGAAAAACAAATGTATTACTACTTGGTTTATTTCAACAAAGAACAAAAAAGCTAAACGGCTCATCACTGGCATAAGCTCATGAAATCATCCGGCTACATTCAACTATTTTGTATTCTATTCTTGCTAATAGCTGAGCATTCCTATAGCCAAAATGTTTCTATTGATGACACCTATACCGCACAACAACTGGTCGAAAATGTACTGATCAACAACCCTTGCGCAACGGTTTCAAATGTAACGGTGAGTGGTGATCCTTTTAGCGGTGCCCAACAAAGTTATGGCTACTTTAGTAATGGCGGAGGTACTTTTCCGTTTGCCAATGGGGTGATTTTATGCACCGCTCGGGCCTCACGGGCAGCTGGCCCGAATACAAATCTCATTGATGAAGGACAAAACGCGTGGCAAGGCGATTTGGATTTGGAACAAGCGATCAACATGACCAATACCTACAACGCCACTTCTTTGGAATTTGATTTTACGCCCCAAAACAGCAACTTTCGATTCAACTATATTTTTGCTTCCGAAGAATACCAAGGCACCGCGCCCTGCCGTTACTCCGACGGCTTTGCTTTTTTGTTGAAAGAAGTAGGAAGTGCGGCTCCGTATCAAAACCTGGCTTTAATCCCCGGAACCACAACGCCTGTTTTGGTGACCTCAGTACATCCAGCCATTTCGGGATCTTGTGCGGCGGCCAACGAAAGTTATTTTGGGGGATACAACAACAGCGGAGCACCCATCAATTTTAATGGCCAAACGGTAGTCATGACGGCACAAGCCACGGTGATTCCCGGCCAAAGTTATCACATAAAATTAGTCATTGCCGACCATGAAAACGTACGCTATGATTCGGCGATATTTTTGGGAGGTGGCAGTTTTAACCTAGGCATCGACTTAGGTCCCGATCGATTAGTGGCAACCAATAATCCCATTTGCGAAGACACTCCAATTACGCTAAATGCCACCCAAACCGGCATGAACAACTACCAGTGGTTCCTAAATGGTTCAGCTATGAGCGGCGAAACCAATCCCACACTCACCATTTCCAATTCTGTATCAGGCACCTATAGTGTGACCATTACTACAAGTACAGGAAGTTGCAGTAGTTCGGGAAGTATTGAATTGGAATTTGTGCCGAAACCCCAGTTGGTGGCCACAACACTTTTAGCCTGCGACGACAACCAAGATGGTTCGGCTGTATTCAATTTGAATCAAATTAATACGTTGGTAACCAACAACAATAGCAGTTATGGACCAGTAGTTTATTTTGAGTCGTTGACTGCTGCACAACAATTTAACCTGAGTCAATCTATTCTTACTCCTACCAGTTTTGTATCGGCACCCAAAACCATTTATGCGGCGGTGCAAACCAACTTTGGATGCATTGCAGTGGTGCCCATAGATTTGCAAATTTCGACAGCCACTGTCCCGCAAACCTTGAGTTATGCCAGCTGTGATTTGGACGGTACCTTGGATGGCTATTTTGAATTTACCTTGACCAACATTGACCCCTTGTTGCTCACTGGCTTGCCCGCCGGCTTGGTGGTAAACTACTTCAGCACGCTAGCCGATGCAGAAAATGGACAGAATGCCTTACCCGCCCTATTTACCAACACAATTGTTGATGCGCAAACCATCTTTGCCAAGATTACCAATGGTACCGATTGCTTTGGCATCAGCCGCATTAGCCTTGAAGTAAACCGGAACCAACCGGCTAATTTTGCCGACACCACCCTGTATTTGTGTCCATTGCGATCGATCGATTTGGCAGTTGATCCTGTTTTTAATTCTTACAGTTGGTCAACGGGAGCAACAACGGCCTCGATAGCCATTACTGAAGCCAACACCTATAGCCTTACCGTTTCAGATGCCAATGGCTGCGAAGCCACCAAAAACTTCTACGTGATTGGTTCTGGTGCGCCCAGCATTACTGCTATTCAAGTTGATCATTTTCAAAACAATGGCGGAACGGTGCAGGTTACAGTAACTGGAAACGGAATCTACCAATACAGTCTAAACGGCACAAGTTTTCAACTAAGCCCGGTATTTACAGATGTTCCACCCAATGAATATACGCTTACCGTGGAAGATACGCACGGTTGTGGAAAAGACACCGAAACCATCTATGTATTGGATTACCCCCGTTTCTTTACGCCAAACGGAGATGGATTTAATGACCGCTGGCGTATTGCCAATTTGAACTTGGTTTACAAAGCCCAGTTGCGTATTTTTGATCGGTTTGGAAAATTACTTCAAGAATTTAACGAATTAAGCGAAGGATGGGACGGCCTTTTTTTGGGCCAACCCCTACCGGCAGACGATTATTGGTTTAGCATACAATTTGATTCATATAAAACGATATCGGGCCATTTTTGCCTGAAACGATAACACAGCACTTTGCAATGAAAGTAAAATTCCTATTCTTTTTTTTAATCCTTGTCTGCATCAGCGGATACGGTCAATTTAGCAAAACGCATTATTTACCGCCATTGTCAGGATCAGACAATCCAGGATCCAGTGCACAAGAACAATTTATCTACATTTCTACACCAAACGTGAATCCCGTAAATTTTGTGATTAAACGATTGGGAGGCACAAATGTGACGGGAACGGTTTCAAAATCATCGCCCTATGTGTATAATGTAGGCTTTGGATCAAACACGCAAATGATGGTACCCAATAGTCAGGCCAGTACTGTTCGGGCAGACAAAGGAATAATTATCGAAGCAGAAGATTTGATTTATACCACCGTGCGCATCATAGCTGGAAATGGCAACCAATCTGGAGCAGTCGTTTCCAAGGGAATTGCGGCCGTGGGTAAAGCGTTTCGAATTGGTTCCTTTCTGAATCCAAATAATGGTGGTTTAGGCAACAACGTGCACACGTTTATTGCTGTCTTAGCCACAGAAAACAATACTACCGTAGCATTTTCTGGACTACAAGCCGGTGTTACTTTAGTTAATAATGGTGGTGGAAGTAATCCGGCGCCAGTCGTTTTAAATAGTGGTGAAAGTTATGTCTTGGCGGTCGAAGGGCCTTCAACAGCCAACTTGACCGGACTGATTGGTTCCCTAGTTACTGCCGACAAACCCATTGCGGTAAATTGCGGCTCGTTTACGGGATCCAACGCCTCACAAAATTTAGACCTCGGTTTTGATCAAATTGTTCCTGCCGAACGTACTGGAAAGGAATATATATTCATCAAAAGTACGGGCCAAGCCATTGTTGAACGCGTGTTGTTAATCGCTCACGAAGACAATACCGAAATTTTCCTAAACGGCAACCTCGCTGCGCCGGCCTATACCTTAAACGCTGGAAATTACATTGCGCTGGACGGAAACGACTATTCTGCCAATGGTAATTTATATGTAAGCTCATCCAAAAATGTATTTGCCTATCAAACCATCGGAGACGATAGCCGAACTGATTTTGCCAATCAGGAATTGTTTTTTGTTCCGCCATTAAGTTGTGAAACGCCGCGCGTAATTGATAACATTCCGTTGATCAACGAAATTGGAACGCGAGTGTATCCCATTGCACGCCTCACCCTATTAACAGAGACCGCAGCGACTTTGAGTTTTGAAGTAGATGCAACCCCCTATACTTTGGCACAATTGGCCTTTATTCCGGGAGTTACGGTAAATGGTCCGGTGCCTGTGGTGGGCAATGCAAACTATGAAACCTATATAATTACTGGGCTAACTGGAAATATAGCTGCTTATTCGAGTGCCCAATTGTATTTGGCTGCCTATGGAACCGATGGCGCAGCAACTTTTGGAGGCTATTTTTCTGGATTTACTTTCAAGCCTGAGGTCAGTTTTGATGTGTTGAATGTGGCACAATCCAATTGCATTCCCAACACCACCATTTCGGTTAATTCGATTAGTCCATTTGATGTATTTCAATGGTATTTTAACGAGACGGCTATACCTGGAGCAAACGCAAATGTGTATTTGCCACTGGCGCCCGGCTATTATTATGTAAAAGCCACTATTGCTACCTGCAGCTCCACCCTGGTTTCTGACAACATTCCCGTGAGCACCTGTGCTACCAATACCGATAACGACGCGGCCAACGACAACATTGACATCGATTGGGATAACGATGGCATCCCTAATTGCTCCGAATCATTGGGAAATCAAGGGGTCGATTTGTCTAATGCTAGCAGTTTGAATGTGCAAACCAGTGGAACGGAACTGCCTTCTCCAACGCCTTTTACGGGAACAAGTACAGGTAATTTTATTGTAGAAACACCCGTTGGCAAAAGCAACACCGTGCAATTTACCAAAACCTTTCCGCAGGCCACCGCATGTAAATTAAGCTACCCCACTACGGGAGATCCTTTGGCCTTGTTGGATGGAAATGTAGAAATCACGGTCAATTCGGATATTGATAAAACAATCACCGTATTGAATCCCGCAAATCAACTGGTAATTGACACCAATTATGATGGCATTTATGAAAGCAACGTAACCCAATTTTCATCCTTTGAAGTACGTTGCCGCTTAAATAGTGCTGCGCCTTTGGCTTTTGGCTTGGCTAATTTTAGCTTTCAATCGGCAAACAGCAGCAGTTTTAAATTTACCCTACGAAATTTATCTGATACCGCAATTGCCAAAGTGCAATGGGAGTTACAAGCTACTTGTGTTCCTCGTGACTCCGATGGCGACACGGTGCCCGATTATTTTGATGTAGACAGTGACAATGACGGCATCTTGGATTCGGTTGAGGCACAGGGATCAAACACCCTATCTCCGTTGGTTGACGCCAATGCAGATGGATTATTTGACGCATACGCGGGATTGGTTTTGGCCGACTCGGATACCGATGGTGTTCCAGACTATTTAGATCTGGACAGCGACAATGACGGAATCTTTGACTTAGTCGAATCGGGTTGTGGGGCAGCAGATGCCAATTATAATGGACAAATTGAGGCCACCGCTACTTTTGGCAGCAACGGATTAGCCAATAGCTTAGAAAATACGCCTGACTCTGGGCAAGTGAATTACACACTTGTTAATTCAGATGCAGATGCAGCAGCCAATTACATTGATTTGGATAGTGATGACGATGACTGTCTTGACGTGTTTGAAGCGGGATACAGCGACAGCAATGCCGATGGAATAGTAGGCGATACCTTGCCAACTCTTGTAAATCTATTGGGAACAGTGAGCAATGCAAGTTCAGGATACACACCCTTACCGAATGTAAATTATACGATTTCGGCACCCATTAGTATCAACACCCAACCCCAATCGGTGGCAATTTGTGCCCTGCAAAATACCTCGTTTAATATCGATACTACACCCGTAGACAGCTACCAATGGCAGCAGAATATTTCGGGCGTATGGATAAACCTGACAAACAATGCAACCGTATCGGGTGTCAATTCTGCTCAATTAAATTTTAACACTGTACCCAACAGCTTGAATGGAAATATATACCGCGTGCTCTTGCAAAAAAACGGCAACAGTTGTGCTGTTTATTCCGCTGAAGTTACACTCACTGTCTATGCCTTACCCGTTGTGGCAGGACCCATTGTAATCAAACAATGCGACGACGACGCCCTTACCGATGGATTTACTTATGTGAACTTAACTTCGGTTGAGCCCCAACTTTCTCCTTTGTATGCTGTAGAAAACTTTAGTTATTTCACCACACAAGCTGCAGCACAGGTTGGAAATCTGAGCAGCCCAAATTACATCGCAAGCCCTGAGCAGTATTTTACCAACTCAACTACCCTATGGGTTCGGGTTGAAAACGCCAATGGATGTGTGGAGTTGGGCTCGTTATCCATTATTGTATCGGCAACCCAAATTCCCGCCTCGTTCTCTAGAAGTTTTGCCAAATGCGACGACTTTTTAGACAGCTTTGGAAACAACAACGCCAACAACAATGACCGTGATGGCATTGCTGGTTTTAATTTTAGTAGCGTGACGGCTGATGTAACCGCACTACTTCCTGCTACGGCATCATTTACTATAAAATACTACAAAAATGGCATCGATGCGGCAGTAGAAACAGATGCATCGGGTAATTCACTTGAAATTTCGCAAAATCCTGCCGATCCGAATTCCATATTCAATTATCGAAACATCGGTTACCCCAATCAACAAGCCATTTGGATTCGGGTAAAAAGTACGCTGGACAATTCGTGTTATGCTCTGGGGCCCTATATTCAGCTTACGGTTGAAGCCCTGCCTGTACTCGATGAAATCACTCCTGGAAATGTAATACGGGAATGTGATGACAACCACGATGGGGATTTTTTATTTGACACTTCTGCCCTTGATTCGGCTCTTTTAAATGGACAGACCCAAGTGAGTTTAAGTTATTTTGCGGCCAATGGAACTCCCCTTCCAAGTCCTTTACCTAATCCGTTTTTAGTTAACAATACAACTACGGTAACTGTGCGAGCAACCAATGATGTAACTGCAGACCCTAATGGCGCCTGTTTTGAAGAAGCCACTTTGACTTTTATTGTCGATGATTTACCGGAGGCTTTTCCCATTAGTTCAGCTTTAACGCAAGTGTGTGATGATGAAATCTACCCCACACAACAAAATGGGTCACTTGCATTTGATGCTGTTGCACTGGAAACTGCGCTGTTAAATGGGCAAACAGGTTTGGTAATATCCTATACCGACGCAGCGGGACAGCTGTTGGGGTATCCTCTTCAAAATCCATTGATTAGTGGTTCTCAAACACTGATTGTAAACCTAGAAAACACGCTAAACAGCAGTTGTGCCATTACAGCAACTATTCCACTTGTGGTGTTGCCTCTTCCTCAAATTGAGTTGAACGAATTGGGCTTAGCCAATGTCTTGGTTTGTTCCGATGACCCAAATTTTACCCGTACACTTGATGCAGGTCTTTTGCCTGGCGTAAACCCAGCAGATTATACCTACCAATGGTTTAAGGATGGAAACCCGATAAGTGGAGCCACCCAACCCACCTTGGTGGTGAATGAAGAAGGAATTTATACCGTAGAAGTCAGTACCGTTTCATTGTGTTCCCGCACAAGAAGCATAACGGTGACGGCTTCAGAAAAAGCAACCATAACCAGCATAGACGTGGCCGACATTACAGAGACCAATTCAATCACTGTAAACACAACTGGCTTGGGAACTTATGTGTATGCTTTAGACTATACTGACTCCTACCAAGAGAGCAATTACTTTTACAATGTAGCACCCGGCACGCACCAAGTATATGTTAAAGATACCAATGGCTGCGGAACGATTGGCCCAATAGAAGTGAATGTATTGGGGATTCCCAACTTCTTTACGCCAAATGGTGATGGAGTAAATGACACTTGGAATGTGCGCGGTGTGACCGCCCAGTACAATGCCCAATCCGTGATTCGAATTTATGACCGAATGGGAAAATTAGTGAAAGAGATTTCTCCTTTGGGAACCGGTTGGGATGGAATGTTTAATGGATCCGCATTGCCTGCCGATGATTATTGGTATGTAATCTCCTTTGAAGACCAACGCTTGGTGAAAGGCCATTTTTCTCTGAAACGATAAACACATGAAAATAGCGCTAAATTTCTTGTTGGTATTTGCATTGAGTGTTCAAGGGTTTGCCCAAACACCCACCGTAAGCAGCGGAAAAATAGATTACATCACGAATTTTACTTCTCAATTTGTAGCGGCTCGCGACGTAGAAATTTGGTTACCCAACGGGTATTCTATGAATAAAAAATATGCCGTGTTGTACATGCACGACTGGCAAATGCTCTTTGACGCGGCAACCACTTGGAACAAGCAAGCATGGGAAGTAGACGAGATAGCAGTAAAATTACAAGCCGAAAAGAAGACCCGCGATTATATTGTGGTAGGCATCAATAACACCAACAAAAGACATCCGGAATATTTTCCGCAAAGACCCTACGAATCCCTATCGGTGGCACAGCGGGAAATGGTGACGCAAGCCTTAAAAGAGAAAGGACGAATTACCGACTCCTTTACTCCTCTTGCCGATGCCTATTTGCGGTTTATTGTTTCTGAACTGAAACCCTACATTGACAGTCATTATGCTGTGGATCCAACTCCAGCGGCAACCTGTATAGCCGGCTCGAGCATGGGCGGATTGATTTCGCTGTATGCCATCTGTGAATATCCAGAGGTATTTGGCGGAGCGGCCTGCTTGTCTACCCATTGGCCGGGTATATTTGCAGTAGAAGGCAATCCTGTACCTGAGGCTTTCTTGAACTATATGCGCAGCCATTTGCCCAACTCAAACAATCACACAATCTATTTTGATTACGGCGACCAAACCTTGGATGCCTTGTATCCGCCCTTGCAAAAAAAGGTGGATGAAGTAATGCAAGAAAAAGGTTTTGACGCTTCAAACTGGAAAACGCAATTTTTCCCGGGTAAAGACCATTCAGAAAAATCTTGGAAAGAGCGGCTGGCTATTCCGTTGCAATTTTTGTTTTCAATGAACTAGCCCAGATGGCAGCAGCATCCTTTTGAGAGGAACGAACAAAAGATACCGCGGACAGCTGGAAACAGCTCCCCATAAAAAAACCCATTCTGCAGTAGAATGGGTTTCTTTTTATCTTAAAAATTGACTTATACTTTGAAACGTTTACGATCGGTTTCGGTTAAGTAAATTTTACGCAAACGAATTGATTTTGGCGTAACCTCCACGTATTCGTCTTTTTGAATGTACTCCAAGGCTTCTTCTAACGAGAAGATAATTGGCGGAATAATACGGGCTTTCTCGTCGTTTCCAGATGAACGCACGTTGGATTGTTTTTTCTCTTTGGTCACGTTCACACACATATCATCGCCACGAGAGTTTTCTCCAATTACTTGTCCTTCGTAAATTTCGGCATTTGGCTCAACAAAAAACTTACCGCGGTCTTGTAATTTATCGATAGAATACGGAATCGCTTTTCCTTTTTCCATTGAAATTAAGGACCCTTTGTTACGTCCAGAAATCTCTCCTTTAAACGGTTCGTATCCGATGAAACGGTGTGCCATAATGGCTTCACCTGCCGTAGCGGTAAGCAATTGATTACGCAAACCAATAATTCCACGAGAAGGAATATTGAATTTTACAATCATACGCTCGCCTTTGGTTTCCATACTGAGCATTTCGCCTTTGCGTAACGTCACAAATTCTACCGCTCTACCCGATAAGGATTCCGGTAAATCAATGGTGAGTTCTTCTATAGGTTCACATTTTTTACCATCAATTTCTTTGATGATTACTTGGGGTTGACCAATTTGCAACTCATAGCCTTCACGACGCATGGTTTCAATTAGTACCGACAAGTGCAATACGCCACGACCAAAAACCATAAACTTATCGGCAGAGTCGGTTTCGCCCAACTTCATCGCTAAGTTTTTTTCTAATTCTTTGGTCAAACGATCACGAATGTGTCGAGAGGTAACATATTTTCCTTCTTTACCAAAAAACGGTGAATCGTTGATTGTAAACAACATGCTCATGGTTGGCTCATCGATGGCGATGGTTTGTAACGCCTCTGGATTTTCGAAGTCGGCAATGGTGTCGCCAATTTCAAATCCTTCTACACCCACAATCGCACAAATATCTCCAGCAATAACTTCTTGCACTTTTTTACGACCTAAGCCCTCAAACGTGTGCAATTCTTTGATTCGGGATTTCATGATTTGTCCATCGCGTTTCACCAACGAAATAGGCATACCTTCTTTTAACTCGCCACGCTCCAAACGACCAATGGCAATTCGACCCGTAAAGGACGAAAAGTCAAGTGAGGTAATGAGCATTTGAGGAGTTCCTTCAGACACTTTGGGAGCAGGTACATTATTAATGACCATGTCTAAAAGTGGCTCAATATTTTGGGTTTGGTTTTTCCAGTCGTCAGACATCCAATTGTTTTTGGCCGAACCGTATACGGTTGGGAAATCCAATTGCCACTCTTCGGCACCCAATTCAAACATCAAATCGAATACTTTTTCGTGTACTTCTTCTGGCGTACAGTTTTCTTTGTCTACTTTATTAATTACCACACAAGGCTTTAATCCCAAATCGATGGCTTTTTGCAATACAAAACGGGTTTGCGGCATCGGACCTTCAAAGGCATCTACCAACAAACAAACGCCATCGGCCATGTTTAATACACGCTCTACTTCGCCACCAAAATCGGCGTGACCCGGGGTATCAATAATGTTGATTTTGGTTCCTTTGTAGACCACCGACACGTTTTTGGACGTAATGGTAATACCACGTTCACGTTCCAAGTCGTTGTTGTCAAGAATTAAATCGCCGGTGTTTTCGTTTTCGCGAAAAAGTTGGCAATGGTACATAATTTTGTCTACCAACGTGGTTTTACCGTGGTCAACGTGGGCAATAATAGCAATGTTTCTGATCGATTCCATCTGTGATTTTTAATGGGTGCAAAGCTACACTTTATTTTTACATAAAAAACCGAATACAGATTAACTTAACGGCTTCTTTACTCGGCAAAGAATAACACAAATAAGACCGTTTCTTGGCATTCGAAATACGTATTATTTTCTATATTTGAGACAATGAAAAAGAAGTCAAATAAAATAGCCCTTTATTTTCTATTTTTATTTATACCATTGACTATTGGTAGCTACTTTTTATTGACTTCCTATACCCTTTCCTCCTCCACTTTATCCCTAATTTATTTGACAAAAGACCTCTTTTTTGTGGGGATCGCTGCGGCATTTTTGTATTATGTATTGGGCAAAAGCGAAGAAAACAGTGTGGCATTTATTGACACGCTCAAACGTACCGATGACGAAATTAAAGAATCAAACGAACGCTATGATATTGTAGCCAAAGCGACCAGCGACACCATTTGGGATTGGAAAATTCAAGAAGATTATTTCATTTGGAACAAAGGGATCGAAGAGGTTTTTGGGTACAAAAAAGAAGAAGTTGGCCACACCTCCAGTTGGTGGTTTGACCGAATTCATCCAGAAGACAGCATCAAAATGTCGGTGCGCTTGTACTCGTTTATCGAACAAAAAACAGAGAAATGGCAAGACGAATACCGTTTTCGCTGTGCCGACGGATCCTATAAATTTGTCTTTGACCGAGGTTTTTTAGTGCAAGATGAACACGGAACGGCCATTCGAATGATTGGAGCCATTCAAGACATCAGCAAACAAAAAACAGAAGAACAGCGTTTGAAATTATTGGAAACTGTGGTAACCCAAACCAAGGACGCCGTGATGATTACCGAAACTGAAAAATCATACCGCACGGTGCCAAAAATTGTATTCGTCAATCCAGCATTCACCAAAATCACCGGCTACAAACCCAACGAAGTGATTGGCAAGACGCCTTCGGTTTTTATGTCAAAAAACTCAGTTGTAAAAGTACTCCCGCAAATTGCAGCTGCACTTAAAGACAAAAAAACGTTTCAATTTGAGTCGTTCAATACCAACAAATCGGGCGAAGGATATTGGGTGAATTTCTTGATGTTGCCCATCACCAACCAAGAGGGCGAACATTCGCACTGGGTTTCCATACAACGGGATATTACTGCCGAGAAAAAACAAGAAAAAGAAAAAGAGCAACTCATTCGGGAACTCACCCAAAACAATACCGATCTCAAGCAGTTTTCTTACATCACCTCGCACAACCTGCGTGCGCCATTATCTAATTTATCTGGCCTTCTCGCGCTGTTAGAAGACACTCCAATCAACAATCCCGAACTCGAATTACTGCTCAATGGCTTTAAAAAATCGACGCAGTTGCTAAACGAAACGGTAAACGATTTGGTAAAAGTGATCATCATCAAAGACAGCCCGTCTATGTTACGCGAGGAAGTGCAAATCCAAGAAGTTTTTGAAAATGTGTTTAGTCAATTGAGTTTCCTCATAAGCAGTGTTCAACCTGTGTTGAAAATGGATTTGGATGCCGCACCCGTGGTTCATGTCAATAAAGCCTACTTGGAAAGCATCTTATTGAATTTATTCACCAATTCTCTCAAATACCACGCAGCTGATAGAGCCTTAAAAATCAGTATTACTACCAAAGAAACACCCGATGGTGTGTCGCTTACATTCAAGGATAATGGAATTGGAATTGACATGGCGCGCAACAAAGACAAAATTTTTGGTTTGTATCAACGCTTCCACAATTACCCCGATAGCAAAGGACTGGGCTTGTATTTAGTAAAGTCACAAATTGAATCGATGGGTGGAACCATTACCGTAGAAAGCAAAGTAGACAAAGGCACGACATTTACTCTTTTATTCAGCAAATAAACCCCTTCCCCTATGGATTTATTATTATGTATTGACGACGACCCAATTACCATTATGCTGAGCAAAATGGTGATGACCAGAGCAGCCTACGCCAAAGAAATTGTCACCGCGCAAAATGGCGAAGACGCATTGGCATATCTTGATAACTTGATGGCTACTGAAAACAGCCCAGTTCCCAATTTAATCTTTTTGGATTTAAACATGCCGATCATGGGCGGGTGGGAATTTTTGGATGCCTTTTCTCAGGAAAAATACCGAACCTATTTTGCCAATAGCAAAGTGGTGGTTTTGTCGTCTACTATTGACCCTAGAGATATCGAGAAATCTAAATCCTATCCCATGGTTTTGGATTTCATGTCCAAACCCATTTCTAAGGAACTCTTAGAAATGGTGAAATCAAAATTAGACGCATAAAAAAAGCTCCTCAAATAAGGAGCTTCTATTCGGTAATCAAAAATGTAGTATTACAATTTTGCTACGTGTTTGGTTAATTTAGATTTCAAATTAGACGCTTTGTTATCGTGAATGATATTTTTCTTTGCTAATTTGTCAATCATGGAAATCACACTAGACAATTTTGCAGCCGCATCTGATTTATCAGTAGCCATACGCAAGGCTTTGATCGCATTACGTGTCGTTTTGTGTTGGTAACGGTTTAAAACTCTTCTTTTTTCGTTACTTCTGATTCTTTTTAACGCTGACTTATGATTTGCCATTTTATGTTTTTTTCTTAAATTATTTTATTCTTGTAGCCCGTAGGGGAATCGAACCCCTCTTACCAGGATGAAAACCTGGCGTCCTAACCGATAGACGAACGGGCCTAACTCTGTAATGCGGATGCAAAAATACAACTATTTTTTATTCGTACAAGTTGTGGTCTATTTTTTTTTCTTTTTTTTTAGTAGGCTTTTGCAAACAACACTCTACCAGCAGATTCAGCTCCCGTAAGCACACATTTTCCTGGGCTTAACACCCGATCAAGAGCAATACAACGGATCGTTGCCTTGGTCAATTCCTTGATTTTTTCTTCGGTTTCAGGTGTTCCGTCCCAATGCGCTGAAACAAACCCACCTTTGGAATCCAAAACCTGTTTGAATTCATCAAATGAATTCACTTCGGTGATATGCGTATCGCGATAATGCAAGGCTTTGGTAAACAAATCGTGTTGTATTTGCTCCAACAAATCTTGAACGTAACTCACGATAGAGGTTTTAGAAACCACTTCTTTACTTAAAGTATCTCGACGGGCTACTTCGAAGGTGCCGTTTTCTAAATCTTTTGGACCTATCGCAATGCGAACTGGCACGCCTTTGAGCTCGTATTCATTGAACTTAAATCCCGGTTTTTGGGTGGTTCGGTCATCGTATTTTACGGCTAATCCTAAGGTTTTGAAAGAGGACAGCAATTCATTTGCCACAGCTGAAATCTCTGCCAACTGCTCCTCGGATTTATAAATAGGAACAATCACCACTTGAATGGGTGCCAAATTAGGCGGCAACACCAAGCCTTGATCGTCGGAATGCGTCATGACTAAGGCGCCCATCAAACGGGTTGAAACACCCCATGACGTTCCCCATACGTATTCT
>JAGNTC010000023.1 GCA_017987725.1 Flavobacterium sp. | reverse complement strand
GTTTTAGGGCACTAAATCTTTACAATTATGGAACAAGTACAACAATTTTTACCGTTTATTTTAATGTTTGTGGTGATCTATTTCTTTATGATTCGCCCGCAACAAAAACGCGTAAAACAAGAAAAACAATTTGAAGCCGAGTTAAAAGTAGGCGATAAAATTGTAACCAAAAGTGGCATCCACGCCAAAATTTCCGAGCTGAATGATACAACCATTATCATCGAGACCATGGCAGGAAAACTTAAAATGGAACGCTCGGCTATTTCGATGGAATTGTCAGCTGCCTTGAATAAAGCAAAATAAACGCTTTGACATCTATAAAAAAAGCAACCTCTTGGGGTTGCTTTTTTGTTTTTAGATATTCAAAAACAGAACATCTTTTTACGATTTAAAAGCTGTCGTGGCGGTTAATTGCGCAATTTGCACAATAACCTCTACGGCCTTTTGCATGCTTTCTACCGGCAAGTATTCGTATTTGCCGTGAAAGTTATGTCCGCCGGCAAAAATGTTTGGACAAGGCAATCCCATATAAGACAATCGGCTACCGTCGGTTCCGCCACGGATGGGTTTGATGAGCGGCGTGATGCCCAAATTGCGCATGGCTTGTTCGGCCAAATCAACGATATGCATTACGGGTACCACTTTTTCCCTCATGTTGTAGTACTGGTCTTTTACTTCGGCTATTACAATGTCTTCGCCAAATTGCGCAGCATATTGGGCATTAATTTGGGCCGTAATGCTGTGAATGAGTTGCTTGCGTTGAGCAAATAAAGTTGCATCGTGGTCGCGAATAATCAATTCCAAGACGGTTTCTTCTATGCTGCCCTTGAGGTGATGCACGTGAAAAAAGCCTTCGTAATCTTGCGTCTCTTGTGGTGTTTCTCCTTTTGGCAATGCATTGATGAACTCGTTGGCAATGAGCATCGAATTGATCATTTTTCCTTTGGCATAGCCCGGATGCACGCTTTTCCCTTTGAAGGTGATTTTGGCTCCGGCCGCATTAAAGTTTTCGTATTCCAATTCGCCAATTTGGCTGCCATCCATGGTATAGGCCCATTCGGCACCAAATTTTTCTACGTCAAAAAAATCAGCGCCACGGCCAATTTCTTCATCGGGGGTAAATCCAACGCGAATTTTTCCGTGTTTGATTTCCGGATGTTGAACCAAGTATTCCATAGCCGATATAATTTCGGTAAGACCTGCTTTGTCATCGGCACCCAAAAGCGTAGTCCCGTCGGTTGTGATGAGTGTTTGTCCTTTGTACAACAATAAATCGCTGAAATAGTTGGGTGAAAGCACGATGTTCTGCTCGGCATTCAAGATGATGTCTCCTCCGTCATAGTTATGAATCAATTGGGGTTTAACGTTGGCCCCGGTAAAATCGGGCGTGGTGTCAAAATGAGAAACAAACCCAATGGTGGGTACTTCGTGATCTACATTGCTTTCAAGCGTTCCCATGACATAACCGCGTTCGTCGATGCTCACTTCTGTCAGGCCAATGTCTTGTAATTCTTTGACTAACAAATGAGCCAAATTAAATTGTTTGGCGGTACTTGGCGTGGAATCGGAATACGGATCCGATTCAGTATCGATTATAGCGTAGCTAATAAAGCGGTCAATGAGGTGTTGCATAGTGGTTCGTGCTTACTGTTAATTTTGTATGGGTTGACAATGGGGTGAAAGTGAAAAATAATCCAATTTGGTCAAGCGTGTTACTTCGCTGCCATCGGGATTCATTTGGTACAAATCGTAGCGATTATTTCTGTCACTGGCAAAGATGATTTTTTTACCATCGGGAGTCCAATGAGGGGTGACTTCCCCTTTTATCACTGGAAAAACACCGCCCGGTGCAAATGGGTTTGGATTGCCTTCGCTGCTTGTGAGTTGCTTCATTTTTTTCGATTTTACATCAACAACAAATAACTGACCCACTCCATTAACAAGCGAATTGAATACAATTTCTTTGTCGTTTGGCGACCAACTTCTGCCTTCAGCATTGTCCATGTTCTCAGTCAGTTTCATACAAGATCCATCCGTAGTGTTCAAAATATATATGTCGTTGGTGGTATCCTTTTCACCCTCTCTGTTGCTGGCAAACGCAATTCGAGTGCCGTCCCCAGCATATTTAGGTCCAATGTTTTGTATTGGAGCTTCCGTATGTGTAAGTTGCTTGCGATTAGAACCATCGAGCGAAATGCTGTAGAGTTCATAATTGCCATCTGCATTGCTTTCGTACACAATCTTTTTTCCGTTTGGAGAAAAGCAGGGCACCATATTGGTTCCGTTGTGCTTGGTGATTTGAATGGGTTCACCTCCTTCAGCCGTGATCAGGTAAATGTCAAATTTTCCGTTTCGCTGCCCGGTAAAGGCAATGTTTTTTCCATCGGGTGAATAACACGGATGTGCATCAATTCCTAGGTCAGAGGTAAGCCGTTGCAAATCTGAACCATTGTTTTGAATGCTATACAATTCGAAGTTTCCATCCATATCGCTTGCAAATACAATTCTTCCGTTGCTTACTTTTTCTGTTTCTGTTTCTGTTCCTGTGAAACTTAAGCATAGCAAGGCCATTCCGGCAATTACAAAGTATTTTTTCATGGGAGTCAATTTTGTGTCGCTAAAATACTGAATTTAATGTGTTGGTTGTTTTTGATTTTAACTCTTTTCTATCTGTTCCAATTGTTCAGCACATGCGCCACCATCTCAAACGAGTTTTTCGCCACTTCCGGCAGCAGTTCCATGTAACTAGTGGTGGCATTTCCATCGGCCTTGTCCGAAATAGTTCGAATAAGTAAAAACGGAATTTCATTTACGGCGCACACCAAACCCACAGCTGCGCCTTCCATCTCTACGGCATCTCCCGCCAATTCTGCAGTCAGGTGTTTGTGGTGATGCATTTCTTTTTGGGTAATAAATTGATCCCCGGTTACAATTCGACCAGCATGAATTTGGTGATCCAGTTGCGCGGCTAATGCCAATGTTATTAATTGTTCATCCGATTCAAAAAAATGGAAGTTGGTATACGGGACTTTACCCCGGGGGATGCCCAATTCAGTTGTGTCCAAATCGTGTTGTACACAATCTACGGCCACCACGATATCGCCCACTTCGTAGTTGGGGTTCAACCCACCGGCCACACCCGTAAATAAGATCGCTTTAGGCTGAAATTCATCAATCAGTTTTTGAGTAACCAGAGTAGAAAATACTTTTCCCACACCCGATTTTACAATCACAACCGCTTGGCCAAACAACAGGCCTTGGTAAAAACGCACCGAGTGCCATTGCATGACTTGTGGTTCTTTTAACTGATCCAAATAGGCTTGAATTTCTTCGTCTAATGCGCCAATTAAGGCAATGGGTGCGGTCATAATAAAGCGTTTGGAGTGAACGTATTTTTTAAATCTATTCCGGTTTCTTGGCGTTGTAAAGCCTGTTCGATGATAAAAGCACATTGTTGAGCCGCTGTTTCATATGACAAACCAAGTGCTTGAATATTGGAAATGCAATTGCGTTGCGCGTCAGTAGTTTGTGCATTTGGGGCAAAAGTAATATACAAGCTCATGCTGTTTGGAGCGCTCAAACCCGGGCGTTCGCCAATAAGAACCACTACCAGTTTGGCCTGAATGGCTTGTGCAATTCCATCGCCAAGCGCTACACGAGCTTGGTTGGCTAGGCAGGCAGGCGCAATCTGATAATTTGCCGAAGCAATCAAGGGAAAAAGCGCGGTAAAAAAAGGCAAAGCATGCATTTTAATGGCCCCAGCCGATAATCCATCAGCCAATACAAAAACCAGATCATAGGGTTTGGACGCTTGCCATTGCTGCAGTTCTTCTTTTGATTCGTCACAAAGCATTCGGCCTAAATCAGGGCGCAACAAATAATCATCCCGGTCTTTTGCTTTGCTTTTCAGTTGTACTGTACTGCAAAAATTAGCTTCCAATTCAGCAGCCAATTGGCTGTAATCAATAACCGTATTTAAGGCATCTTTTGCCGCTGCATGCGCCCAAGCAAAATCCAAGGCTGCCTTACTGGGAATTGAAGTCCCGGTGGCGCCTAGTGCAATGCGCGCCGGGCTAAATGCCTTTAATTCGGCCAAGAGATCTGGAACAGCTTTGCGTATCATTTCAGGTATTGGAGTAAGGGATGAGTAGCTGAAATCGGGCCGTCTAGGTGTTGTTGTTGCAACCACATTTCAAATTCGGGAGCCGGTTTAAGCTGCATCAATTGTTGCGTGGTACGCACATCGTGAAACGAAGAGGTTTGGTAGTTGAGCATTACGTCATCAGCACCGGGAACTGCCATGATAAATCCACAGCCCGCGGCACCCATTTGGATCAGTATCGAATCCATATCGTTTTGATCGGCATCGGCGTGATTGGTGTAGCACACGTCCATGCCCATGGGCAACCCCAATAATTTCCCACAAAATAAATCTTCGAGCGCGGCCCGACAAATTTGTTTGCCGTTGTGCAAATATTCGGGGCCAATAAATCCCACCACCGAATTGACCAATAACGGATTGAACTGACGGGCCACCGCATAAGCTCGGGCTTCGCAGGTTTGTTGGTCAACGCCTTGATGTGCGTTGGCAGAAAGCGCGGATCCTTGTCCGGTTTCAAAATACATGCATTGCTTGCCCACGGTACCGCGGTTTAGCGAAAGTCCGGCCTCAAAGCCTTCTTGTAAGAGTGCCAAATTTACCCCAAACGACGTGTTGGTTTGTTCGGTTCCCCCTATGGATTGAAATACTAAATCAACGGGAACCTGTTGTTCGATGAGTTGCAGTGTAGTAGTCAGATGCGTCAAGACACACGACTGAGTAGGGATTGAAAAGCGGTCGATAATATCGGCCAATAGATGGTGTATTCCCGCTATTTGGGCTGGATTATCACTGGCCGGATTTACGCCAATGACGGCATCACCACAACCGTATAAAAGGCCTTCGATCACCGAGATGCCAATGCCTTTTAAATCGTCGGCGGGATGATTGGGTTGAATGCGCGAGGACAATCGGCCGGGTAAACCTATGGTATTTCTAAATTGACTGGGGTTTGCACATTTTTGGGCTACTACCATCAAGTCTTGGTTGCGCATGATTTTGGAAACTGCGGCAGCCATTTCGGGCGTGATTCCCCAGCAAATTTCCCGAAGCACAACAGGTGTAGCCGCATCAGACAGCAACCAATCTCGAAATTCGCCCACAGTAAAACTTGCTATGGGCTGAAAGGCTATGGGTTGGTGCTGATCAATAATCAGTCGGCTTATCTCGTCTTTTTCGTAAGGAATCGGCACTTCATTCAGGAAATGGCTAAGCGGAATATCGGCCAAACAGTATTGGGCAGCCACACGTTCGCTTGCCGAATTTGCCGCAAGCCCTGCTAAAGCATCGCCCGTTCGAAAAGGACTCGCCTTGGCCAATACCGTTTTTAAATCGGTGAAGTGATACCTGTGCTGCTGTTGGGTATACGTATACATGACTTAGAATTCTTCTCGGGTAACGATGGATGTTTTGTCTAAATTGCCAAACCACTTAAAACCCAAGTAGGTGATTACCAATCCGCAAAAAAACAAAAGCGCCATCATAGGGTTGTAATAGGTAATGGCTACCAAACAAACCAAGGAAAGCAGCAAGGCAATGAGCGGAAAAATCGGATAAAAGGGCGTTCGGTACAACGGTTGGTAATCGGCTTGTTGGTGAAGACGAAACAAACTCAGCATACTTATGGCATACATGGTGACGGCGCCAAAGGCTGAAATGATAATAACCTGCGCTGTTGTACCCGTGAGTAAAGCCAGCAATCCCAGTGCACCACCAACCAATAAAGCCCAATGTGGCGTTTTGAACTTGGGGTGCAATTCACTCAATTTTTCGGGCAGATAGCCGCTTCTGGAAAGGGCAAACAATTGCCGAGAATAACTTGTAATCAAACTGTGAAAAGAGGCAATAAGTCCAAATAAGCCAATGCTGGCAAAGAGTTTGGTAAACTGGTGATTGCTGCCCAATACTTCGCTAATGGCCGCAGGCAAAGGGTAGTCAATGGTTTTGAGTAGAGACCAATCGCCAATGCCACCAGTCAACACCATTACGCCAATGGCCAAGACGATGAGCGTTGCCATAGCATAGCCGTAGCCTTTGGGTATGGTTTGCTTGGGATTTTTCACTTCTTCGGCTACCATGGCTAGGCCTTCGATACCTAGAAATAGCCAGACGGCAAAAGGCAGGGCTTCAAACACACCACTCCAACCAAAAGGCATGCCGTTGTGGGTAAAGTTATCCATTTTAAACGCCGGACTCACGATGCCCATAAAGAGTACCAATTCGCCGACAGCGAGAAGAGTAACCACCAAATTAAACACTGCAGATTCTTTAATTCCAATAAAATTAATAGTTGAAAAAATCACATAACACGCAATTGCAGTGCTTTGGACCGGAATTTCAGGCACCAAAAAATGCATATAACTGCCCAATGCCAAGGCAATGGCGGGAGGAGCCAACACAAATTCCACACAACTGGCGTAACCGGCTACTAATCCGCCGTTGGGTCCAAACGCTTTGTAGGCAAACGCAAAAGGTCCACCCGCGTGAGGAATGGCGGTAGTGAGTTCGGTGTAACTAAAAATAAACGTAATGTACAACACAGCTACGATTACTGTGGCAATTAAAAAACCAAAGGTTCCGGCCACATTCCAACCGTAATTCCAGCCAAAATATTCGCCCGAAATAACCAAACCAACGCCCAACGCCCAGAGGTGAATAGGGGTGAGTACTTTTTTTAATTGGTTTGTTTTGGTGTGATTCATGGGATTTTGGGGATAGGGTAAAAAAATCCCTTAGTTACGCAAACTAAGGGATTGTAATGATACGATTGGTTTATGCTTCTGTTTCTTCTGAAGCAGTTGGCTCTTCAGCAACGACAACGGGTGCTTCTAATTCAGCAACCGGAGCGCTTTGCTGGCTCAAGTAATTGGCTTTTACATCTTCGTAGAATTTGGCATTGGTTACTTGCATATACGGCATCAACCACAAGAAACCAATTCCAAGTGTAAGTACGCACAACACTGCCCAACCCAAAAACCGAAGACCCAAGCAAAAATATTTCCATTTGTAGCCGTCCATCATGGCTTTGCTTTTGTCAATGGCTTCCATCGCATCCATCGATTCTTCATCGGCGATGATGTAAAAAGTCATGGAATAGGAAATGGCGGCAATAATTCCGGGAATAATCAACAACAGCATCCAAAGAATGATAAATACAAACATCAAAAAATAGGCTGCCAAGGCTAAACCAAATTTGTTGAAACCTTCAAATAATTGGTTGATGTTGGCGTCTTCATTTCTAGCTAATGCCAACGAAAAAGTAGCCAAACCGATGGCCATGGGTCCTCCAATTAAAAGGGAAATAATTGCTCCTGCCATAGGAATAATTTGAATGGCAATCATCATAAGCATATAAACGACCAGGACGCCAATGGCTTGTCCCCATTTGCCTGCTAATGATTCGCGGGCTTGTTGCATTAATTCAGTGTTTGCTGTACTCATACTTCAATATTTATTAAAAAAAAACCTACTCGTTTGGCTTTTCGGCAATCGCCCTCACGCAGGTTCCCCGTGAGTGGGTGGGTTTGTTTAGTGGTTACGAATATACTAAAATCGTTGTTTACATTCCGCTTCTTGTCAGTGCTTTTCCGTGAAAATATGCAGCAACAAGAGTGCCAAGTTGGGTTCTACATGGCTAATGCTTCCCGTGCTTATCGAAACCCCAATGCCGCCATAGGGATTTACAGCCGCACCAGCCAAGCCAATTCCACCAAAATTCAAAAAATAGCTGTTTCCGTCGGTTTGCTTGGATAAGAACAGTGTCATTCCTGTAAAACCACCTTTGTTGATGCGCAATTCGTCTTGTATGCTCAAATCGTATTGTTGGTATTGACCAGAAGCAATTTCCTGTTTTTGTCCTTGCACTTTGTAGGATTGGGTTTTGGTTTCCAAAAAATTGTCGTTGCCATAGACATACAATTTGTTCTTGGGTAGTGACTCAAAATTAGTGTCCAAGAGGGCATCTTCGGCAAAATAGGCATTCAGAATGAGTTCGCCTTCAGGAGGATTTGCGGCAGTAAACGCGACAAATTGAAAGGCATTGGCTCCATAGGCTTGGGCTTTTACTTTTATTTGGTCAAATAAGTCGCTGATGTTTTTGAGGCTTCCGCTGGCTTTGATTTTGGCTACAAATACCGCTTGATCAACGGCAGTGGTCGGGCTGAGGTATATAAATTGTTGGTATTTGGGACGTTGAAGGGTATCGTTAATTTCCAACACCGTGAGGGTTTGTGCCCAGCTTTGTACGCCTGCCAAAAGTAAAATGAATAGGGTCAGTTGCTTCATTAGTCGATGAGTAAAATTTTAACCAAGGAACTCAGTCCGGTACTTAAAATGAGCACCAAAACCACTACACGAAATTGTTTTTCGGCTACTCGCTCCAGTATTTTTTTTCCCACATACGTGCCCACCACACTCACCACGAGCAGAATGGGTAGTAAATACAAGTCTTTTTGGTGAATGTAACCGTTGTAATAATACACCACGGTTCGGCTGCAGTCAATGCCTAAATCAATGAGCGCCGAGGTGGCAATAAATACAGCCATGGGAAGTTGGTAGGCAGCCAGCGTCAAACCGCGAATGGCGCCACCAGTTCCTAAAAATCCGGAGACAAAGCCCGATGTTGCTCCTCCAAGTAAGGAGTGGGTTGGGGTAGGGGCAATTCGAAAGTTCTTGTTGATCAATAAAGTGATGGACAGTACAATTAGGAAAATGGCCATCACTATTTCCAACCATTGCCCGCGTACAAATGCACTTAAATAAGCGCCAAAGACTACAAAAGCCAGCGCAGGAAGTCCAATATACAACAAGAGTTTTTTATCGATGCCTTTTCGGAATAAAGCAATCTTGGATAAGTTGCTAAACACATGAAAAAGAGCGGTAATGCCCAAGGCCGAATCAAAATCTAAAAAATAGGTAGCCAGTGGGATAAAAAACAACGAAGATCCAAATCCGCCTAAGGTGCCAAGTACTTCGGCCAGCAGGGCCAAAGCAATAAACAGGTACAGCGAATCAATCATAGGGAGTTGCTTTGTTTGGTTCAAATTTACATTGTTTTTTCAGCCCATGATGTAGAATGTATTCAAATAATAAAAAGGGTGATCAATCTACACAAAATCCTACTAAACTCCCCGAATTTTACCGATGAACGACAAGGGGTGTGACGTTGGTAGAGTTTTTTGCCCGTTTAACGAATATTATTTTTTAAACAATTCACTCCCGTTATGTTTGTGCTGTAATTTAATAGGATCAATACTATGGAAGATTTTTATAACCCCGTTTACCGTGATGAATACCTACAGGGGTTTGCCGTTGGCTTAAATCCTGTTGTTGATAATCCCTTAGTTGATCAATCCAATAAAGCGTTTAATTCGGGCTTTCAATACGGTCGCGAAGAATACGAGCGTTTAAACGGAAAAATAGCTTTAGGTATCCCGAAGCACATTCTTACCGATAAAATATTAGAAGAGTTTATGTTGGCCGGTATGTTGGGTATGGCCATCGAATACAATCACTACAATCCGCACCAATTACAGATCATCGAACAATGGTACAAAAGCGGCATCGAAAAATACGATCCCAACGAAACCATTTATTTGTTGGCCTTATTAGAATCAGAAGGAATAGAAGTACGATAAATTTAGTACTTCTTTCCTAAGTAATAGCCCAAATACCCCATGGGCAGGTAGGCCAATCCCAAGTCGAGGAGGGCAAACCAAAGTGGAGTAGGCAACGAAAAAACCATCATCGTTCCACCCAATAAAAACCAAAAACCAGTTCCGATTGCCCATTGTTTTTGGTGCATTATTCCCCACTTAGTTACCAAATACGCGGCCAATAAGGTGCCCAAGGCATGTGCCAAAAACGGCATCAAAAAATGAATGGGCTGCATGAGTGGCATGGCTGCTTGTAATCCCGCTTCGGTTGTTAGATCTGTTCCAGCTGGTGGCGGAATAATCAAATTGCTTGCGCTCACGATAGCCATATTAAAAAGTCCACCGATAAAAATGGCACCAATACAGATTAAGGTGTTTTTCAGTTTTGGATTCATTTTAAAAATAAAGTATTCAATTGGAAATAAAATTAAGCATGATCGGGAGCATCTGCCAACAAAGCAATAATCGACTCGGGTAAAAAAGGTCGGCCTCCAGCAGCAGGCACACAGGTTGCCGTAAAAACCGCCTCGGTATACAATTTGTTATTCATGTAAATGCCTTGTTTAAGGTGTAATTTGGCATTGCTGCTTTGGTCGCGCAACAACACACAGTTTACTTGAAATGCATCCCCCGATTTTAAGGGTCGCAAGAATTTCAGGGTATAGCCGGTTAAGACCATGTTGATGCCTTTTTTGGCCTCTTCCTCAATGTCAAAATGCAACACCTCTTTCACAAATTTGTGGCGACAATCCTCCATGTAGAAAGGATAGTATAAGCCATCCATAATGCCTTGAATGTCGATGTGATTTTCGTTTACTTGGTAATCTAAGCTGTAGTTCATGTTTGAATGTTAAGAATTTTTATGGTAATAAAGCTCAATAAACGACTAGTCTCCTGCAAATGGACTACCAACTAATCCAACCGCCAACTCAGCCCAGATAAATATAAAAAGGAAAGCCAACAGGACCAACATAAAAATTCGCCAACGGCTTATTTTGACCCACTCCCAAATGAAAATACCCGCTACACCGGCACCGAAAAATAAAATCCCAGCCATTACAAAGTCGGTTAGATCCCATTTCATTTCGGTAGTGAAAAACGTGCTTACGAAAAGTAATACAATAATGGTCATAACGACCAAGCCGACTATACTTATTTTTTTTCTCATGATTTCTAGACTTCAAGTTGCATTTTTTTTTCAAATTTATTGTGAATGACAAGAATAATTAATCCAAATAATATAGCCACAACAACCAAAATGTTATTCATCAAACCTTCAACCGTAAAGGAGAGTCGGATTAAGATGGTTGAAATGATAAAACCCGAATTTCGAATCACTTTATGGAATTTGTCGGTATGAAAAAAGGAAACCAACAACAACAACACGTCTACGATGACCAAAAGGGTAAAAAACTGCTCAAAAAATACATTGTTGATATTTTTAAATACATCATCAGATTCTTCTACTGCAATGATGGTTTGCGCCAACCAGTTAACCAAAGAATATACTGCCAATACAATGACAACGGGAACTAAGCTGGCAGCGATGGTTCGTTTGATTTTTACATAGGTATCAATTCCCTTTTCTTGTTCAGGAGAATAGTGCAGGTTTTCAACTCTTTTTTTGCTTTCTACGTAAAATAAATAAATCAAGAAAAACAAAATCAATGCGGTCACAATGTCATAGGTGAATTGTAAATCATACTTTAAGGAATACCAATTTGGTGTGATGGTGATGTTGGCCAAATCTTTAAACAGCCTTCGCATGATGATCAGTAGAATAATTTCATACTGTTTGTTGATGTAAGTGGTGAGTGATCGCGGCAAATAATAGAGCAATAAATACACTTCATATACCAAGATAAATGAAAATGGCGTATAGATTGCGGCTATTGGATTGACAAAAAAGTTGGATGATTTACTGATGTGAATGACACCAAGATTTACCAATGTAATCACCGCCAAATGAATCAAAAATGATGCAATAGCAATTTTTAAGAAAAAACGTTCACTCCATTTTTGAGTGGTTTCGCTAAGTAATTGTTTGAACATAATTCACATGAGTTTCGAGCTAAGATAATATAAAAGCAACTGACATTGACAAATGTTGAATTATTGAATGTGTTTATTCTGCCACGAATTCACGAATATTTATGATGCTATTTATTTTATTCGAATGATCATCAACGATGATCGAATTCGTTTTCAATTTGTAAAATAAATTTGTGTATTCGTTGCTAAAATATAATTGGTAATTATTTATTAGAATCATCTCTCATCTCTTATCTCTTATCTGTTTTGGTTTTTTAATTAAGTAAATTGAAAGATTGAAAGATTGAAAAATTAAATGATTGAAAGATTTTCCTCAGCGAGTCAACGTTTGGATTTTGGAATTTAAACAATTGGAATTTGACTCTGTACTTAATGACTTATAATAAAATTTCTCTCGCAAAGACGCAATCCCGAAGTGTCGGGACGCAAAGTTTTTTTATTTGAACACGGATTGAAGAAATGCAAAAAATCTGAAAAATTTTAATTATTTCTCTAATTTCTATAAATCTGTTTTGCGAAAATAATGGTACGAATTTTTAATCTGTCTCTCATCTCTCATCTCTTATCTCTAATCTTTTTTGGTTTTTTAATTAAGTAGATTGAAAGATTTTCCTCTTGAAGTACCCTTTTGGAATTTGGAATTTCAAACATTTGAATTTCTTATCAATTGTCCTTAGTATATCTAGAAAACTTCCAACTTCCAACTTCCCACTTCCCACTCCCCACATTTATTTATGCCTAAACCAACAATCACTCCGCTGGGTTTCGTAGTTTTTAAAAACCGTATTTACGGGTGCGCCCTGAATCAGTTGGGAATTGAATTGCGTTCGAGCCACAAAATTGAACACGCCCATATCGCCCGTATATTCGGTTTTATTGTCGACATTGCCCAATTCGTGAAACGTACACAGCTGCTGCATAAATTGGTAAAACAGGGCAGCGTTTGCCCCAATAATGCCGCAATTCAACAGGGTATCCTTGGCAAATGCCGCTTCAAAATGTGCGTAGTCAGCAATTTTTTCCCGCAAATGCGTGCCGTGCGCCTGCATCCAGTCGTTGTGCAACAATTTGGGTTCATCTCCGCAGAAAATAGCTTGATTGTTTTCCAGGAAAAAGGAATCCGTAAACGGGTTTTTCACCAACACTACATCTGAAACGTCGGTGCAAAAAACATGCTTCACAAGCGAAAGGTGTTGTTCTAAAAAGTCGCGGTACACAAAATACCGAAATACATTAGGGTTAAAGCTTGGGTTGTGTTCAATGCGAATAAATGAAACAAAGTCAGTAGTATATTTTTTGCAGCTTTCTTCCGAGAATCCATTGTGAAAAAGAATGCCTTGTACTTGCGCGTTTGTCAAAGAATCGGCCCAGTCGCGCACCATTTCATAGTCGTCGTGTGCTAATGTTGTATTTCGGTTCACGTCATAGACGCCCGTGATGTGGCAGGCCAATACAAGGTTTTTGCAAGACTGTATCTGCGGAAGATCAAAGAGCATTACTCAAGTTGGCTTTGATCAGCGTGGCACAAATGCTGTTGGGCATGGTCCGGTGGTAAATGTAGGTGCGGAGGTTTACTTTTTTTACGCGAAACAGGGCAGAGGCTTTTTCAAAAAAATCGGCATCTGCGGCAAAACCAGATTTAAATTGAAGGGCATGAAATACATTTTTTCGGCCAAATAAGGTGCCAAATAAAACGGTTTCGTCCAAATGAATGAGTTGCGTATGATCATCTTTGTCTGGCACATAATAGTCGGCGTCAGAATTTACAACGGTTTCGGTAGTGGAACAAATCAAATCCAGGTTTTCGATTTCGGCTAAACAAGCGCGTAAATGATGAGGCTTGTATTCGTCATCGCTATCCAAAATGGTGATGTACTGGCCGTTGCTGTTTTTCACGCCCCGGTTGATCGATGCAGATTGGCCTTGGTTGTGGTGACGAATGTAGGTTAATTTGTCCTCGTGTTGCTCCACATATTGCAGCAACATGTCTCGGTTGTTTTCTTTGCTGCCGTCGTCGATGATGATGAGTTCAAAATCTTGAAAATCTTGTTTCAACACCGAATCGATTGCCCTTTTGATGTAGACAAATTCGGTGTTGTACACCGCCATTAGTACTGAAATGGTTGTTTTTTTTACCATGTTGTGCAGCTGTTAGAAACCGCGCAAAGCTATGGTTTTAGGTGGTAGCATTTGCATTTATAAATGAATTTGTTGTCTGTATAGAAGATTGAATGATTGAAAAATTTAAAGATTGAAAGATTTTACCATGATAGAACAGTTTGGTCTCGAAGTTTTGGAATTTGGTCCCGAAGCTTCGGGATTCAGAATTGGAATTTATAATCCGTGCATTCGTGGCTAAGTCAGTTTTCGGTTTTCCGTTTGGTCTCTAAGTTTTGGAATTTGGAATTTCAGAATTGGAATTTATAATCCGTGCATTCGTGGCTAAGTCAGTTTTCGGTTATCAGTTTGGTCCCAAAGTTTTGGTCCCGAAGTGTCGGGATTCAATATTGGAATTTCATATTTACTGTTCTTAGTATATTTAGAAAACTTCCTACTCCCAACTTCCCACTTCCATTTTAATTCAGATGACTGGATAGTTTTATTTATTTGCTTGTTTTCTCAAATCAAAATTAAAGTGTGCATTTAGCAGCAAACCCGAATTAGTTTGAAAAACATTTTGTCCGTTTATTTCTCTCCCAAATTGTAGGGTTTGGTTTAAATACCCGCCTTCTAGTCGCAGGTTTTTGTTGAAGCGATAGCCCAACAGAACACCTATTCTATTTTGGTCAAAAATATTGGCATTTACATTTTCTCCAAAGCCAATAAAAATCTCATCATACAGCGCAACATAGGGTGTTTTGTCCTTTATTTCGTCTCCTTTCAGGGGAATTTGTAACCGAAACATATACCGCATGCGATGAAGCATTGGAAATTCATCTTCGGTAGTTTGAGTGGCAGATGAATACCGACCTACAAAACGCTGTTCAAGCATGAACCGATGAGATAAATCAACAATTCCTTCTTTATGAGCAAGTTGAATCATTTCGAAAATTCTATGTTCTGTGAAATCTCTCCCTAAACTAGTAATCGAGAATTCTCCATAAGGGAATGTTTCTATCCAAGCATAGCCAACTCTACATTGAACTCTTGCGTTTACATTATAATTTACACCAACCCGCAAAAGACTTTGTTGCCAAGTTGTAATTAGGTTATCTCTCCGCCATTGGTACTCGGTGTGTATGCCAAATTTTTCTGAGACTTTGAAGGTTCCAAAATAGTTGTACCATCCAATTGTATTGGCGGTATGTAACCGATTATTTTGGGCATATGTGTAGTGTAGACTCGAGAGTAAAAGAAGGAAAACACAAACGAAACATTGTTTGGTCATTATTTTTTTGTTTTTAAGGTGTATTCACTCAATAAGTGATTTGGCTTTTCAAATATACAATGATAACATATATTTTTGGTTCATGGTTGACAGTGAAGTAGATTGAAAGATTGAAAATTGAATGATTGAAAGATTTTACCATGATAGAACAGTTTGGTCTCGAAGTTTTGGAATTTGGTCCCGAAGCTTCGGGATTCAGAATTGGAATTTATAATCCGTGCATTCTTGGCTAAGTCAGTTTTCGGTTTTCAGTTTGGTCTCGAAGTTTTGGAATTTGGAATTTCAGAATTGGAATTTATAATCCGTGCATTCGTGGCTAAGTCAGTTTTCGGTTTTCCGTTTGGTCTCGAAGTTTTGGAATTTGGAATTTCAGAATTGGAATTTATAATCCGTGCATTCGTGGCTAAGTCAGTTTTCGGTTGTCAGTTCTCGGTTTTCCGTTTGGTCTCGAAGTTTTGGAATTTGGAATTTAGGTATTGGAATTTCTTACAAACTGGTCTTAGTATACATAGAAAACTCCCAACTCCCCACTTCCATCTCCCCACTTATTCACTACATTTACCAAAACCAAAAACATGACACGTTCGGCTCAAATCCTTTCACTTCGAAGCGAAATAACCATCGATGCAACCCGCAGTTCATTGCCGCTTGAACAATTTCAAAACGAGTGCTTGCGACCCATACTCAAGTTTCAGAACAATTTGATTGTCACTTTATTTCAAGCTCAAGTTCAAATCGCTGAAATTCCGCCCAAAGGGGCAGCGCTCGATAATTTTGTCAAACTGCGCATACAAAAAGACACGGCGCTCAGGAATATTTTAGTAGGTTTGGTTTTGGCACTTTTAACTGAAGATGAAATGTCGTTTTACCTCAATCACAAAAGCGAGCTGAGCAAACGAATCGTGGCGATGTTGTGTCAACGCTTGTTGGATCAGATATAGCTTATAGGTTTGGGAGATTTAAAAATTGAATAATTGAAAGATTGAAAGATTTTGCCATGATAGAACACTATAATCCCAAAGTTATAGAATTTCAATTGTTCATAGTAAACACAGAAAACTTCCAACTCCCAACTTCCCGCTTCCCACTCTCGATACACAATTTTAATTTTTCATTATTAATTAAAAATGTCAATTAAATTTTACTTTTGTCCAGCAAATAATTCCCCATGTACAAACTCCTTCTTCGTCCGATCTTGTTTTGGTTTGATCCCGAACATGTGCATTATTTTACCTTTGCGTGCATTCGTTTGTTGCATAAAATTCCAGGTTTTGGTTGGTTGTGCAATAAAATGTATGCGGTCAACGACCCACGATTGGAACGCGAAGTTTTTGGGTTAAAATTTAAAAATCCGGTAGGGTTAGCCGCTGGCTTTGACAAAGATGCCAAGTTGTACCAGGAATTGGCCAATTTTGGATTTGGATTCATCGAGATTGGTACGCTTACGCCCAAGCCACAAGCCGGCAATCCTAAAAAACGCTTGTTTAGACTCAAAGCCGACAGCGCCATCATCAACCGCATGGGTTTTAACAATGGGGGAGTGGATGCGGCTGTATTGCGCTTGCAACAAAACAAAGGTGTCTTGATTGGAGGAAACATCGGCAAAAACAAAGATACCCCCAACGAAACCGCCACTTCCGATTACGAAATTTGTTTTGATGCCTTGTACGAAGTGGTTGATTATTTTGTGGTGAATGTGAGTTCGCCTAATACACCCAATTTACGAGCATTACAAGACAAAGAACCGCTCACGCAATTGTTGCAAACCTTACAAACCAAAAATTTAGCCCAAGTCAAGGCCAAACCCATCTTGCTCAAAATTGCTCCAGATCTCACCAATGAGCAGTTGCTTGACATCATCGATATTGTGAAAACCACCCAAATTGCGGGTGTGATTGCCACCAACACCACGCTTTCTAGAGATGGATTGCAGTCTGAAAACAAAGTCGAAATGGGCGGATTATCGGGCAAACCTTTAACCCAACGTTCCACCGAAGTGATTCGTTTTCTAGCTCAAAAAAGCAACCGTGCATTCCCCATTATTGGTGTGGGCGGAATTCACAGTGCCGAAGATGCCCTCGAAAAGCTCGAAGCCGGTGCAAGTCTCGTGCAGTTGTATACGGGTTTTATCTACGAAGGTCCGGCCTTGGTGAAAGCCATTAATCAAAAAATCGCCTTATCTTAGCGCATCAAATTGTGTCTGTGAATCCCATCAAAATCATCGAATGTCCACGCGACGCCATGCAAGGCATTAAGGAATCTATTCCTACCCAACGCAAGGTTGATTACCTGCAGTCGCTGTTGCGCGTAGGTTTTGATACCATCGATTTTGGGAGTTTTGTGTCGGCCAAGGCCATTCCGCAAATGCAAGATACTGCAGCCGTTTTGGCGAAACTCGATTTGTCTCAAACACAAAGTAAATTGTTGGCCATTATTGCCAATACCCAAGGCGCACAAGCCGCAGCCCAGTTTCCAGAAATCAATTATTTGGGATTTCCGTTTTCGATTTCTGAGAATTTCCAAATGCGTAACACCCATAAAACCATCGCCGAATCCTTGTTGAGTTTGCACGAAATCCTCGACATTGCCCATGCACACAACAAAGAAGTTGTAGCCTATTTGTCTATGGGGTTTGGCAATCCGTATGGCGATCCTTGGAACGTCGAAATCGTGGCCGAGTGGACAGAGCGTTTGGCCCAAATGGGCGTGACCATATTGTCGCTTTCGGATACCATTGGCAGTTCAACACCCGAGGTGATTTCCTATCTGTTTTCGAATTTAATTCCGCAATATCCTAGCATAGAATTTGGCGCTCACTTGCATACTACACCCGATAAATGGTTTGAAAAAGTAGACGCCGCCTACAGGGCAGGTTGCCGCCGATTTGATGGCGCGATTCAAGGCTTTGGCGGTTGTCCGATGGCCAAAGATGAACTAACCGGAAATATGCCCACCGAAAAATTGTTGTCTTATTTCACCACCCAAAAAGAAGCAACGGGTACCAA
>JAGNTC010000022.1 GCA_017987725.1 Flavobacterium sp. | reverse complement strand
AAGGAAAAGTGCTCCGTCCATTAGTCATTACACGGGTGGCAAAAAACGGGTTTCAAGACTATATGAAATCCATCGGAAAATTAGGGGGTCAAAACAAAATCCCAAGACTAGGCAACGACCGTATTCTTGTTGATCAATTAACTAAAGTTTAAATACCCTACATTTGCAGGTTAGTAAACCCAATCAAATGAAAGAACTCAAAAACATTGTACAATCTCGTGCGCAAGAATCTTCTAGTGCTGTGGAGAAATTATACATTACGATGCGCCATTTGTTTAATCGGGGATTTTATAAACCCATGGGTGTTTCTGGTGAAACTTTGCGCGAAGCTCTATTGTTGTTACGCCCTGAAATTTATGGTTCCATCGCTGAAGAAAAAGTTGAACTCAACGGCTTATTGTATGTAATCGAACGATTACCAATAGGTATAGAAGAATGTCGTTACATTAATCTCACCTCAGACGAAGGCTATGTGCATTCTCACTTTAAAGCGATTGTCCCCCCTAAAAGACGACGCAATTGTTACCGCATAGACGACGAACAAATGAATGTGGAGATTACCCGCGGTCGATCAGATATCTACGATATTCTCACTCATTTGACGTTTATTTTTATTGAATCACACAAAATAAAAGACCGGGTTTTACTCGATGAAAATGAATTAACCCGCGATTGGCAAAAACTAGAACAAGCGGCGCTTCAGGCCAAAAAATTAACTTTAGTCGAAAAAGAAGTAGCGGTTTCACATGTGGCCAATATTTTGGGCCGAAGTTTTTCTGAAATCTTAGCCATTTATGACGCGTTTGGTAGTCCAGAAAAACCAGACCGTTTTTTACATGTCATTTATTGGTTGGGCAAACTCGCGATTGAAGAAACGGTAGACAATAATAAACGCACCATTACGTTTAGCCCTATTTTAAGAGAGCGCTTGGGCCATCATATTCATGGTGAACTCTGGGCCCATACCATCAAAGAAGTTTTGAAGCAAAATCAATTACTAGAGCGGCCCATTCATATCATTAGCGCCAACATGCATAGCGTGATGAATGCTATTTATGCACCAGCCGTTTTGCGTGATCAATTTGAAGGCCAGTCCGAATTTGCGGTTTTTGAAGAATTAAGTAAACCCGCAGCTTCCGCTTTGCGCAAAAAAGTGGAAACAGTTGCTTTGGCCCAGGGAATGATGAGCATTCTAGACACTTCTGGCACCAATATTGATGTGCAAGTGTTTGATACCGCAAAGATAAATTGGGCAGAAACAGCTTTTCCAAACACCCAATTTGCCGCCGAAAAACCCGTGCTTATTGTCATGGATTATGCGTTTGGTGAACAAGCGTACGAAACGATTGATGAGTTATTGAAGCCGCATAAACTATCCAAGCTCAATAGCGTTTTTTTGAATGTAAAATCGGTCTCCATTATGGGGAAAGCAGGGATATTAACCGGTGAAAAAGGCGACATTATGATTCCCACCGCCCACATTAATGAAGGCACAGGTGATAATTACCCGTTTGAAAACCAGTTGACACCCGCGCATTTTTCTCATTCTGGCATACCCGTTTATGCCGGCCCAATGGTTACCGTTTTAGGCACCTCACTTCAAAACAAGGATTTACTCAAGTTTTTCTTAGATTCTTCTTGGGGCGTGATTGGCTTAGAGATGGAGGGCGCTTATTACCAAAAAGCCATCCAGTCGGCCTCTAAAATCAGAAAAAGCATCAGCGCTGATGTGCAGGTGCGTTATGCTTATTATGCTTCGGATAATCCGCTAGAAACTGGAAGCACTCTGGCTTCAGGAGGTTTGGGTACAACCGGCGTGAAACCCACGTATTTAATCACGATAAAAATATTAGAACAACTATTTACCGTATAACCCTATTTTAGTATGAACACAACACCCACACAACACGAAGACGACATTAATTTAAGTCAATTGGCCAATGGCGTTTCCACCCTTTTTCAACGCCTGAGAACGGGAATATTTAACAGCATCCGGTTTTTTGTAAACCACAAATGGATGCTGTCTTTTTTATTGATAGGCGGTTTTGCTACAGGTGTTTTTATCGAAACGGTTAAGACTAGTTACGACCATTATATTGTAGTGGAGCCCAATTTTGGCAGTACCGATTATTTATATGCCAAAGTAGATGAAATCAATGCTAAAATTAAGGAACAAGACACGGTTTATTTGAAATCGATGGGCGTTTCAAAACCGAAAGATATCTTTAAAATTGAAGTAAAACCGGTGATTGACGTGTACAGATTTGTTAACAGGAGCGAACAAAATTTTGAATTATTGAAATTGATGTCGGACGATTCGGATATCAAAAAAATTATAGAAGACACGCCCACTAGTAAAAATTACACCTATCATCTGATTAAGTTGAGTACCAAAAATAAAACCAATCAACGGATGTTGATTACCCCAGTTTTGGCGTATTTAAACCAGAGTGATTTTTATAAACAAGTCCAAAAAGTATACATTCAAAACGCGCAAATTAAAATGAAAGCCAACGAGCTTTTGATTGCGCAAATTGATGGCTATCTCAACGGATTGGCTGCCGGTTCTCCTGGCCCTGCCGGAGAGAAAATGGTGTTTTATACCGAAAAAACACAACTCAATGATGTGATTGAGACGAAAGACGATTTAGTAAAAGAACAAGGTAATTTGCGCATCGAGAGAATTTCATTGGACAAAATAATTAAAGACAACCACACGACTTTAAACACGGAAGCGTCAAGTAAATTGAATAGCGCCTTAAAGTTTATTTTACCCTTATTGTTTATGGGATTATTTATTTTTGCGAAGAATTTCATCCGTTTTTACCAACAAGAAGCGCTTAAAAATAAAATCAACTAATACCCCATGAAAGGAATAATCTTAGCCGGCGGATCTGGCACGCGTTTACACCCTCTTACCCTTGCCGTAAGCAAGCAGTTGATGCCCATCTACGACAAACCCATGATTTATTATCCGTTATCTACCTTATTGTGGTCGGGCATACGGGAAATATTAATCATATCAACTCCCCACGATTTGCCCTTGTTTCAGCAATTATTAGGTGATGGATCTCGTTTGGGCTGCCGATTTGAATACGCCGTGCAAGCACATCCTAATGGATTAGCCGAAGCCTTTATTATTGGTAAAGAATTTATTGGCCAAGATAAAGTAGCACTGGTATTGGGAGACAATATATTTTACGGAACAGGCCTTTCTGATTTGTTGTTGGCCAACAACGATCCCGACGGCGGCATCATTTATGCGTATCATGTGCAAGATCCTGAGCGGTACGGTGTAGTGGATTTTGATGCGCAAGGAAATGCCCTTTCGATCGAAGAAAAACCAGCCAACCCGAAATCCAATTATGCGGTACCAGGCATTTATTTTTATGACAACGAGGTGGTCAATATTGCCGCTAATATACAACCTAGTCACCGCGGTGAATTAGAAATTACCGATATCAACAAAGAATATTTGAAACGCGGCAAACTCAAAGTGAGTATCCTCGATCGCGGAACCGCCTGGCTCGACACCGGAACCTTCAACTCACTCATGCAAGCTTCCCAGTTTGTTCAGGTAATCGAAGAGCGCCAAGGACTCAAAATAGGTTCTATTGAAGAAGCTGCATTTAAAATGGGTTTCATCGACGCGGATCAATTGCGTGAACTCGCTCAACCCTTATTAAAAAGTGGGTACGGAACCCATTTACTCAGTATACTCTAAGCCAATGAAATTTATTGCTACTCCCTTAGCGGGCTGTTTTATTTTGGAGCCCAACGTCATTCTCGACGAAAGAGGTTATTTTATGGAGAGCTTTAACGAGCAAACATTTCAAAAAGCTACCGGTCAATCGGTTCATTTTGTGCAAGACAATCAATCTTTTTCCTCCAAAGGAGTACTCAGAGGACTACACTACCAAGTAGGCGAACACGCCCAAGCCAAGTTGGTTCGCGTCTTGTCTGGCGCTGTACTCGATGTGGCAGTGGATATTCGTCCCGGCTCACCCACCTATGGCCAGCATGCGGCCATAGAACTTTCGGCAGAGAACCAACGTCAGTTTTTTATTCCAAGAGGGTTTGCGCACGGCTTTTTGGTGTTGAGCGAAACGGCCACTTTTTTCTATAAGTGCGATAATTTTTATAATAAAACCTCCGAAGGAGGCATAGCCTATAACGATTCGGCTTTAGCCATTGATTGGCAGTTGCCTGATAATTTGCTTTGTATTTCTGAAAAAGACCAAGTACAACCCACCCTAGCAGAAGCTCGCCCCGTATGGTAATTTTAGTCACAGGTGCACACGGGCAATTGGGTCAAGCGCTGCAAAGCATCGCGCCGCACTATCCTGAAATTCAGTTTCGGTTTTATGGATCACAAGAAATAGATCTTACACACAAAACCAGCATCCAAAACGCTTTTGCGGTACATAAACCCATTTTTTGCATCAATGCGGCCGCCTACACAGCCGTTGATAAAGCCGAATCTGAACCCGAAAAAGCCTTTGCAATCAATGCCGAAGGGGTGCGAAATTTGGCTGAGGTTTGTTTGGAAAACCAAACCATATTGCTTCATGTCTCGACCGATTTTGTGTTTGATGGCTTAAAAAAAACGCCCTATACCGAAACCGACATTCCCAACCCAACCGGTGTTTATGGCGCCAGTAAATGGGCTGGTGAAAAAGCAGTACAAGAAATTTTGACGCGCTATTACATTGTGCGCACCGCCTGGGTGTATTCTATTTTTGGTGCCAATTTTATGAAAACCATGTTGCGTTTGGGCGCCGAACGCGATCAACTCAAGGTAGTCGATGATCAAATAGGAAGTCCTACTTTGGCCACCGATTTAGCTAAAGCATTGGTCACGATTTTCCAACAAACCGCTCAAGATTTTGTAAGCGCACCGTATGGAATTTATCATTACAGCAACGAAGGCAGTTGCAGTTGGTGTGCATTTGCGCAACAAATCTTACTCAATCACGGCCTAAAAACACCGGTGTTTCCCATACCAACTACTGAATTTCCTACCCCAGCAAAACGCCCAGCTTATAGCGTGCTCGATAAATCAAAAATCAAAAAAGCCTTTGCGATAGAGATTCCCAGTTGGCAAGACGCCTTAAAATCGGGAATTTAATACCATAAAAAAAGAGGCGCAAGGCCTCTTCTTTGTTTCAAAAAAGAACAGAATTAGTCTTTGATTATTTTTTTGGTTTCTGTTTTTCCGTTTGATTCCAATTGCAAGAAGTACAAGCCTTTGCTTAATTGGTCACATAAAATTTGTCCGTTGGTCACTTCGCCTTTTAGCATCAATTTTCCATCAACAGCATAGATGTGGTAATGCACCAACTCAGCAGGTGACGCTCCCGAAACATACAATTCTTGATTCACCGGATTCGGGAATACCGAAAACTTGGTGTAGTTGTTGTCTGCAACCGCCAAAGGCAATAAAGTACCATTTACCGTAATGTTATTAAATGTCACACGATTTCCTGCATCGGCAGTTAAGTTGCTTCCTGCAAAACGCAAACGCACTTTAAAATCGGGATTGTTGTTGGCTGAGGGAATGTTTACAAAATCAACCATAAAGGATTGGTAGCCGTTGGTTAAGGTTAATGTCGACGAGGCTAAACCAGCAGTTTGCCAACTAGGAGTGCCAGCATTGGTTGCATAATCAACTAAAATTCCGGTAGCATTTGTTAATTCGTTGATGGCCGCAAACGTAAATTGAATGTCTTTGTATCCGGAAGTAGAGAAAGAATATACCATTGTATTCGAGGCAGTTCCACTTTGTAAAGGCTCTCTAATTTGCAATCCCTTCATGTCGCTGCTTGCAAAGGGTAAATTGTCGTTTACCTCTGGGTAGTAATTGATTTCGGTAGGGCTATTTCTTCGCTCCATAGACGCCTTTCTCCAATTAGAAGAAGCCGATGTAAACGGATATCCACTCAAACAAGACTGATAGGTTAACACACCGTCGGTTGCTCCTGTTTTGTAGGTTGAGGTTAAGGATGTTAAGGGCTCATTATTGGTAATCGCGGAATTCATAAACCAAGCATAAATAGGGTGGCTTGATGGAGCTGCTTCAGGGATGTAAACGGCGGTAACCGAAAAACTACTGGCTGAGGCAATGGTAATTTCAGGATTGGTGCTCGATGAAGCCCCAGTCCAATGACTAAACACATAACCAGGGTAGGCAACGGCTTTTAGTTTTACTGGAATGGACGCAAAATAAATTCCAGTCCAAGGATAAGGGTAAGAAGTAATGCCATCGGTTCCTTGTTTGATGTCGATGGTATTCATTTTGATGTAGCCATGATCTGATCCAGACACATCAAGCGTTGCGTTAATATTTGCCGTAATATTAAAAACGGAACGAATGTGGTTGCGTTGAAAATCGGGTCGTTGGTTAAAGAAACCGGTTTGGTATCCCATATACCAACTGTAATCGCCTAAGTCCTCTGGAGAATTCCAACGACCGATGTGTTCGGGTATGGTTGGAAAAATAACGGCACGCATGCTTTGCATTAGTCCAATCGTTCGAGCGGGCAAGAAAGTGGTGTTTAAGGCATCCGCAAAACGGTTGATAAAGTAATTTTTGAACTCCGTGTTTTCAAGCATTTTTCGAAACAGTCGCGTAGACCATTCCGGATTATAAGAGGCTGTTCCAAAAGAATTTGCAATAGCCAAATTATTCGCATTAATATCACCAAACACATAGCTCATGCTGTTATCCATGTCGTGAAAGGCCCAACGCCATCTTCCGTCTAATCCATAGGCCGCACCCAAATTGTTTGCCGCTACCTTGTTTCTCCAAAAATTGACGTTGTTGTTCAACCAATCTTCATTGAGCATAAAAATGTTTCCGATGTAATAATCAGCAAAATTTTCGGGATCTACTTGGGTTTTGATGTAGTCATAATTTGCAGGAGTAGCCAATGAATTTGAGCTCAAATAATTCATCAGTTGAGTGTATTTTACATTGTCGCCTTCTTGCACTTGACCGTTCCCTTCCAAATAATCTACCGCCGAGGCGTTGTAAGTGCGATTAAAGTAATCAGAACTGTAACGATCTCTTAAATTCAAAATGCCCCAAAACTCTCCATTTACAAATGAAACAGTGGGCTGATAGGCCTCTTTGTCTGGACGAAATGATTTCAAGATGGCTTGATTTAAGGCGTCTCTAAACATGGTATTACGGAAATCACCACCCGAATTACGCAAGACAAAGCTCGAAAAATTATCGGCGTTCAGGTCGTTAAAGAACGGATAATCAAAACTGTTTTTACCGTATTCTGAACGAGCATACACATTGAGCGATTTTAATTGGTAACTACGAGAAATCCCTCCATGAATTCGAAAACCTGCATCTTGGTTGAGCACTTCGGTTCCGTTTACCAAATAGGAAAGATTACCTACTTTTTCATTAGCAATACCGGATCTTGAATAGTTCCCTGTATCTTCTTCCCAATCGGCATTGAGGGTTGGGTTGGCTGCACGCCAGGTTTCAAAGTCTACACCTGCCACATAAATTCCGTTGTTGTAGTCAAAGAATTTGTTTTCGTCTATGCTAATTGAAATTACAGGCAAGGAAAAACGATTGACTCCCAATGGGCTCACAAAATAGGAACGGGTTATGGTTTGGCTGTCTAAAGCGCCTGGTTTTATGACCTTAGCACGCACTACGGTTCCTTTGTAAATAGGATTGTCAGGCATGTACACAGACGGGTCTGCATTATATGTGGTTGAGATGTTGGCCAATTTATTGGGCAAAGCCGAACGATCGGCAATGGAAATAGGCCCTGTATAATTCAGTGTTTGAAAACTATTGGTGAGTAAGGGTCCAGAAACTTGGCCAAATATTTCTGGGTATTGGTTTTTATAGGTATAAGAAGTGCCGCCTAGATTGGTTGTTTTGGGTTCTGATCCATCTAGCGTATAAATGATACTCGCGCCAGGCACAGCAGTTGAGATCGTTAGGGTAAACCCAGCGGTAACAAAACCAGAGCTATGCGAGAAAACAGGGGGCGTTAAAGCCTCTGAATAACTGGGTGTGGTGTTGGCTGCATTGGGTGTAGGGATAGCAAAAAACAAGAAGTTTCCTGTTCCGTTTGGCGAACGACCGATAGACATGTTTTGCGTGGAAGCCATTGCGGGACTATTATTCACTAAAACGCCTGCCGGTGTTGATAATACAACCGCTTCACCACCAGATGTGATTTTAAAGTTGGTGTGCAATGGACTACCTGGAATTCTACGGTTTTTGTCTGAACACCAAATCAACAGGTATTGACCTGCGCCAATTGAAACATTTGGAAACGTCCATTTGAGTGGGACCGCTGCGTCGTCTGAAAGACCATAGCCGTTGAGGTTTACGGTTGATGCGCCTCGGTTAAACAATTCAACCCAATCTTCATAAGAGCCATTTTCGTCGGCCAATACGCTAGAGTTGGCGCTAAGCACTTCATTAATAACCACTTGGCTTTGCACAGTAGGAGCAAAACAAAGTAAAAGTAAAGCAATCAAAAACGGGCTAATTTTTTTCATCCTTTGAATATTTTTTCATTTGGCGACAAAAGTAGATAAATCGAATGTGCGTGCCTATTTTTTTCGATACAATACACAAAAGTCCTTTAAACAACACAAACTAACCTCCCATACAGCTTTTGGGTTTACCTTTTAGGGGAGCTTTAAAGTATCATTTTCTCTATGGAAGACAATCGATAGTAACTAAAAGAATTTCTTTAAACGTAAAAAAGGCTTTTCGATTAAAACATAAGATAAATAACTTGCAAAAACAGTGAGAGCCAGTGCCAGCAAAGTAAAATACACGCTGTTGTGCTCCAAGCTTAGATGGAATTTATTAAATAGTTGAATAAGTAGGTGGATTACAATAACATGAAGTAAGTATAAGCTGTAGGTGTACAGGCCTAATTTTGAAAACACCGACGAGTCGCTAATTTTTAATTTATTTTCTTGTGGAATAAACACAAATAGTATGGCTGAAAATAGCAGGCCAAACACCAAAGGATGAACCAATTTACTGTACTCAAAAACAAGATGAGAGGAAGCAAACACATAAACAAGAGTAGTCACAAGAAGTACAACTTTTGTATACAAGGGTATTTTAGATACAAATGCGACCGTTTTTTCTTTGTAATTCACAATTAAATAAGCCGGAATGGCGCCAAACATAAAAAAATCAATGTTGGTGAGTATGTCTTTAAACAGCATATTGTGGTTGTAAAAAACGATCCGCGACACAAAGGCCACGACAATCAATAAAAAGATTAAAACCGGCACTTTATTAGGCTTAATCAAGTAAAGTAAAACACCCCAAATGATGTAAAAATGCTCTTCAACACAAAGAGACCACAAAACCGGCATGGGCGAAACATTCGCATATTCGTTGTGGTAGATTACCATGTAATTCTCCAAGAAAAGGGACGACATAAGCCAATTGGGGTTATAGCCCACATCACTCGAAGGCAAATTCAAGAATGAAATAATAAAGGAGGAACAAAACGCAAATAGTAAAACCACATAATACAGTGGCCAAATTCTGAGTACGCGTCTTGCAAAAAAGTTTTTGAAATTGAAATCGTTGGTACTGGCTTTCTCAAAAAGCAAAATATAGGTAATTAAAAAACCACTCAAGGTGAAAAAAAAGTACACGCCAATTGTTCCGTCAACACTCAGAAAAGTGAGGTTGTTGAATAAGGCATAGGGTAAGTGGGAAAGAAAGACGATAAAAAAAGAAAAAAAACGTAATGCGTCAAAACTGTGAAATTTTTCTTTGTACATCGCCATTGGTGTAGGTGAATTTTAATTCTTAAAGGAAAGCAAATATAGTTTTTTCTTTTTGCAAAAATTACACCACCAAGTTGCCATACCATAATACTCTTTTAGCTAAGCCGTTCGGCTTATGTTTTTTACTATTTTTCTTTTTGGAATTAAAAAAAAATTAACTTTGCACAAATATTTTAAAAAAATGAAAACAAAAATTACCTTATTATTGGCGTGTTTAGCGTTATTTTCTTGTAAAAAAGAAGCCGATCCTGCAGCTGTTGCTGAGGCACCAAAACCAAAGACATTTGATATTAAAGTTGATTTAATTATTCCGTCGGATGACGAGTTAATATTTTACTACAAAGACGGAACAAATGAATGGTTTGTAGAAGAGAAAGCAGTTTGGGCTGGCGTAAAAGGAAGTGCAGACGTGCAAACAGTAACCTTTAATCTTCCTGAAGGAGTTTTGCCAAACGATTTAAGATTTGACATTGGAAGAAACGAGTTTAAAAACTTAAAAAGCTTGGAAATTAAAAAAATCACCTTGTCTTACCTAGACAAAAATTTTGATATACTTCAAGACCAAGTAAACACCTTTTTTTCGGCTAATTCATACATCTCCTATGATGAAGCTTCGAAGCAGTATACTTTCAAGCAAGACGAAAAAGGAAATTACGATCCTTATTTTGATACCAAGCCAGCCTTTTATCCTGAACTGGCTAAAATTGCTGTCAAATAAAACAGCAAACAGAATGTAAACTTTAGAGAAGGTTAATTCAATCACGAGTTAACCTTTCTTTATTCATGTATATCACCTTTGATTAAAAAAATCTATAGCTATTTTTCAAGTCACCTGTCTCTTTTCCTTTTGGCGACAGGAGCGATCAGTTTTTTTTTAACCAATATCGTGATGAAAGAAGTATTGAGTTCATTCTACTATGGCCAATACTCGATTATTATCACGTACTTTTCATTAATTTTTGTGTTGGGCATACTGGGCATGGAACAAGTTTTTTTGCGGTTTTCAACAGCAAAGGAATCCAACCGAATAGAAACCCAAAAAATTCAATTGGTGCTTTTAGGATGTGTAGCCTTGTTTTCTAGCGTGGTGAGTACACTTTTTTTCAAAAAAAATTATCCTGAGATTGAGTTCAATCCCGTTTTATTGTTTCTAACCAGCTTTAGCATTATATCTTCTTTGTTTTTATACAATGTAATGCGCCTCAACAGCAACTTTTTGTTGGCCCAGCTGATTGCCAATTTTTGGAAATTCGTACTGCTTGTTTTGGCTGCAATCTTTTATTTCAAGCAATCCGATCGGTTGGAAGTGTTTGTTGCCAGTTTGTGTTTTGCCATCATCGGTTTTTTTGTGCTATGCCTGATTTATGTGTTTCGAACCATACAATTTACCTTTACCAAACCGGTATCTTCTTTAGAAATCATGTCTACGGCCACGCATTTTTTTATTGCCATTGCCTCTTTTTCGTTGATCACCTTTGCTGATCGATTTATTATAGAGAAAAAGTTCAATTACATTACCCTGGGTGATTTCTTTTACCTCACCAACTTTTTTTTAGCGCCCTTTACTATTCTTCAAAATTATGTTGGCTTTAAACAATTGATTTTATTTAAAAACGAATTCAACCTCAATTACTACTTTCGCTACAATAGAAAAATCATTTTTTTTGGTGTATTCCTGGCCTTCTTTTTGTTTTTATTTGCTACAGCGCTCAACTATTTCAAGGTGTTGAACTATCAATTTAACAATTACACCATTATTTCGTTGCTTCTACTTATTGGCGTAATTAGATTATATTCTTCCTCCATTATTTCTGCTTTTGAGGCAAAAAGTACACTTTCTTATTTGAGAAAATCAAATGTATTTATTGTCAGCTTTACGGTTTTAATTTTGTTGTATGCGTATTACTTTTGTCATACCATTCATTCGATTTTGGCTTGTGTAATTTTGGTCTGGTGTTTGAGGTGTATCATTCACAGACAATTGTTACTTCACCAATATAACAAGCAATAATTATGGCCGTTACTTTGAGAAAACTCTACGTATTTATATTCTTCCTGGGCATTTTTTTTATTCCTTTCAATTCGTTTGAAGGAATTCAAGTGCTGGGCGAGTTCAAAGGCGAGCATGGCGCACATTTCCTTTTTTTGGCTTTCTTATTGTTGCTTGCCGATTCGTTTCGATCCCATATTTTCTCAATACCCTACAAGAATTTTGTTTTTCAACTTGTTCTGATTTTTTTAGCCTGGTGTTTGTTGACATCCATCATTAATGCTCCATCCATCTTTGAAAGTTACTACAAACGAACCAGCGGAATCAATCGGTTTGTGAGGCAGTATTTTGCGCTCTTGCTCTCGAGTGTGTTGTTGTTTTTGTTGTATTGGAACATAATTGTAAAAATGGACCGGCAACAATTGCTTTGCCAAATCAGGCGTGTTTTTTTGTATTCATTCATAGCGGTTACCGTGTATGCCTTCTTTGAGATTTTATATCTCTCTTTCGGGTTTTATCCAGCCTACAAAGTATTGAAGTTTTTTGAGTATTTTCCTTTTGTAGAATTTACCCAGGATTCCAGCAATAGAGTTTCATCGGTTTGTTTTGAAGCTCCGGCCTTGGCTACTTTTTTGATTTCAGCTTCCGGATGGATGTTTAGTTATATCCTCACCAACAAAGGAATGTTGAAATACATCCCAACCGCTGTGGTCCTTATACTCACTTATTTTTCCGGATCAAGAACGGCTTTAATTGTAGTTGTTTTTCAGCTCCTTGTTTTTTTGTCCATTGTATTGTCAAAACAACAAAGAGTGCGTGCAATTGGGTATTCGATTGTAACGGTATTGGCACTTACAACCTTAGTTTTTATTTCGAATGGAGATAAAATTGTGCGGGATGTGGAGAAAAAAATAGAATCCTTGGATTTTCGCGGAAATTTAAAAACCAACATTTCAAACAAATCCCGATTTGGTATACAGTATGCCAACTTTGTTGTATTTACGCAAAACCCAATTGTTGGTGTAGGTTTTGGTCAGCAAGGCTATTTTGCCAGAAACCATTATCCGAGCTGGGCGGTGCGCGACAACTTTGAATTTAAGAACTTGTATCTAGACAAAACCAATCCCATGTTTCCCCCGGGCTATAACATGTACATACGGTTGTTGGCCGAGACAGGCATTATTGGGTTTTTACTTTTTATTTATCTGCTATACATTGTGGTTCATTTTACCAAAAAGCGCATCAAAGAAAGCACAAACCAAGTAGACAAAACAATTGGCATAATTTTACTCATTTCATTTTCTGGATTTATACTAAATTGGCTGCAGTTAGACACATTTAGAATGTACGGTTTTTGGTTGAGTTTAGCGATCTTAATTAAATTATCCAAGAAACAAAATAAAGGCTTAGATGAAAAATGAAATTGTGATTTTAATGCCCAACTATAATGACGCAAGAGGCTTAAAAAAATCCTTAAGCGTCATGTCGGAGCACGAAGAAATAGATGTTTTAATCGTGGATGACGGTAGCACATCCGATTTGCTAAACGAAGCCGAATTGCGATCAAGTTTCAAAGGGAAGGGCCAAATCGACTTTCTCTACATGAAAGAAAACGGAGGCATAACAAAGGCCTTAAATGCAGGACTGGAATACCTCAAAAACAAACACTACACCTACATTGCTCGACTCGATGCGGGCGATATTTGTTTGAATGACCGATTTCGGGTACAAGCCGATTTTTTAAAAAACAACCCCGACATCCACATGGTGGGTTCGCATATCATCGTAAAGGATTTGCAGGGCAATTTCTTGTTTAACATAAAAGTGCCCACAGACCCAGCAAACATGAAAAACCTCATGTTTGTGAGTTCTTCTACGATTATTCACCCTACGATTATGTTTAAAACCGAAATCCTGAGTAAAATAAGCAGCTACCCTACAAAATATTACACAGAAGATTACGCCTTTTATTTTGAAGTGCTCAAATACTTTAGAATTTCAAACGTCGATCAGTTTTTGTTAGAAAAAGAACTCAATCCCAACAGCATGTCGCTGAAGAACAGAAAAAGACAAGCTTCGGCACGCTTGGATGTAATCAAAGATAATTTTTACTTTGGCTTTTACCCCATCTATGGCTTCATCCGTAATTATATTTTATACCTTGTTCCCAACAGTACTATCATTAGCATTAAGAAACGGCTTTTTAGATAAAGAGGTCCTTTACATCTTTCAGCATGGTTAAAATCAAAAAATTTATTGGCATTTCCTACGATTATATAGGGGTATTGCTCCTCGTTTTTTTACCTTTTTCAGCCAGTATTCCAAACCTGCTTTTGGCACTGATGTTGCTGTTTTATCTGCTTGATTTCGATTTTAAATTCCAAACCAGCTATCCCAAACCCTTTGTTTTTCTGAGCATTTTGATCGCTTATTTAGTTATCAAAGCGCTTTTGAATGGTTCTTTTATGCTGGATTTTACCTACTATAAAAAATACGGGTATCTCATTATTTTGCCCCTATTGTTTTTTAAAGTCAATCGTTTGGACTTACTAAAAAATGTGGCGCTACTCACCATTAATGCCTCCATACTTGTTTCGTGTTATAAAATAATGCGCTTCCACTCGAGTTTTGGCTATATTCCTTTTGCCGATGGCTGGGCCACAAATTTTGTATTGGTTTTGGAGCGTCCCTATGCCGGAATATTTAGTGTACTGGGCGCCATTATTTCTTTTGATTTGTTGCGCAAGTGGGACAAATGGAAATACCTGTATGCCATCAGCTTTGTTTTGTCGGTTGGTTTTATTGCATTTATTTCGATTCGCATTTCGATTTTGACCTTGTTGGTTATTTTCTTGCTGTATGTTTTTTTGTATTCAAAACTATCTCTCCGCCGAAAACTCCTTTTGTTTGGCTCCATGCTGGTTATGGTTTTTGTGCTTTTCTCGGTAAACAAAAACCTGTCAAAACGTTTTTTTATAGAAAGCTCCCTTGGCAAAACCATCGAAACCACCAAACAATACGAACCGCGCGTAGTGATTTTAAGCTGCGCTAAATCGATTGTAGCACAACCCACCTTTTCCTACCTTTTTGGCACAGAATCAAACACCGCCATCCAGCAAAGTTTAACCAATTGCTACAAAGAAACGGTCTTGGATCAGTCAAGACAGCAGTGGTTCCTCTACCAAAATTTCAATACCCACAGCCAGTTTGTCGACCTGTTTTTACTGGGAGGAATCGTGGCAATTCTTTTGTTTTGTTCCTTTTTGTTTGTCTATTTTATGGCGGCTCGAACTAGTTTTAATGCTGTAGCCATTGGCGTTGCTTTCCTTTCTGTTTTACTAATTGAGAATGTCTTTCACCGCCAATTCGGATGTTTTATTTTTAGTATATTTACCGCCTTGTATTTGAGAGAAGAAGTAATTAATGGAAAAATCAAAAGTTAGAATAGCCCACGTTTTACATTCAGTGGGCGGTGTTGACGTCTCTGTTAGATTGATTGTAAACAACCTTAATTCTGATTTGTTTGAGAATACAATTATCCACGGAAAGCACGATACGCAAGAGCCATTTTTAAACAACAAGGGCTTGGCGGTTGCCGAATTCAGAACCAATATTATTCGAAACATTTCCCTTTTTCAGGATGTCAAATCGATTTTAGATACCATTCGCTACCTAAAAAAGAACCCACACGATTTGATTCACGCACACAGTGCAAAAGGCGGGGTTATCGGGAAAATTGCGGGTATGTTTTTGGGCATAAAAACAATCTACACTCCCCAAGCATTTTCCTATTTAAGCTCCCAAAATAAAACAAAACGATTTTTGTTTTTATGCATTGAGCGCATGTTGGCCAACAAAAATGGAATTCTCCTTGCCTCATCTGGTTCAGAACAACAAAGAGCCTTAACAGAAGTAAAGTATAAACCTCAAAACACAGCTGTTTTTGCCAATTGCATAGAGCCCATCCAAACCATTTTCCCCTTAACCATTAACAAAACCTGGCCAGACGAATACATCTGTACAGTAGGTCGACCTTCGTATCAAAAAAACATCGAGATGATGATTCAGGCGGTTTATGAAATCCGGAAAACCCACCCGATTCATTTGGTTGTTATGGGCGTTGGACACCATGTAGGGCAATTGGAATCAGTAAAAAATCGGATCAAGAAATTAGACTTATCTACCGCAATAACCCTCCTTGATTGGACGGCTAGAACCGATGTGTTCAACATCATTAGTCAATCTAAATTTTACCTCTCCACCGCCAGATACGAAGGCATGCCCTATTCCGTTATAGAAAGCTTATCCCTTTCAAAACCTTGTGTGGTAACGGATTGTGACGGAAACAGAGATTTAATACAAGACGGTTATAACGGATATGTTGTCAATCAAGATGACTTGGCTGGATTTGTCGAGAAAGTCAATGTGCTTTTGAGCAACGCTGATTTATGTAAAACGATGTCTTTACAGGCATTGCAATCCTTTAACGAGCATTACAACATTAAACATAATATTCAAAAACTGGAGTCGATTTACACTTTATCTGTGTAGTATCATCCCGGTTTTGGAAAAATAAAGCACCCATGTTTTTAAAACAAATCATACAGAAAGAGAAATTTCAACCGGGAATTATTGGTCTATTTATCAACCATAATTTCCTAATACGGACCTTGTTGTTTTCTGCCATTCGACAGCGAGCGCACTTGCTAAAAGGCGTGTTGCTTGACTTTGGCTGTGGAACAAAACCGTACAAATCTTTTTTTCAAAACACCACTGACTACATCGGAGTTGATTATAAGATAGAGGGAAGAGAAGACAAACAAAGGGAAGTTGATGTTTTTTATGACGGGAACACCATTCCATTTGAAGACAAAAAGTTTGATTCGATACTGTGCACCGAAGTACTGGAACACGTGTTTAACATTGATCAATTACTCAAAGAATTTAATCGCGTGTTAAAAACAAACGGAACGGCCTTGATCACCACACCATTCATGTGGGAAGAGCATGAGATGCCCTATGATTTTGCGCGTTATACCACACCCGCATTACAAAGTTTGTATGAGAAAAACGGATTTGAAATCATGGAAAAAACAAAATCGGGTAACTACCTTACGGTGATCTTCCAATTTCAACTCAATTACATTAAGAACATTCTCCCGGAAAATAAATTTTTAAAGCATTTTTTCTTATTCCCTTTTATTTTCTTTTTCAATACACTTGGAATGATTTTTAGTTTCTGCTTGCCAACAGATCAAACCGCTTATTTCAATAACATTTTTGTCTTGGTAAAAAAATCAGATGTGTAGTTGGTTTTTATCTGCAACAAAATCAATTAAAATGCGAAACCACACCTCGGTTTTGTAGATTTTCATGATTTGTATTTTTAGTTTATTTCTTTTGCTTTTCTACTACATAAGTTTAATTTTGGCCACAAAATTAGTTACAGATCACAACGCCTAATCTGTGTTGTAATTTGTTGAAAATCAATTTATTTAGTATAATCAAACAAAGATCAAAACGATTAGTTTATTCTTTTTTTACATAAATTACACCTTGTAGATAAGAAAAACAATACTTTTTCGTTGTGTTAAGCAAACCAAACCTATGAAACGAATTTTAATTACTGGAGCTGCTGGATTTTTGGGCTCCCATTTGTGTGATCGATTTATTGCTGAAGGCTATTATGTAATTGGAATGGACAACCTGATCACAGGCGACCTGAAAAACATCGAACACCTGTTTAAACACCCTCATTTTGAATTTTACCACCACGATATCACCAAGTTTGTGCACATTCCCGGACAGTTGGATTATATTTTGCACTTTGCCTCACCGGCCAGCCCAATCGATTATTTAAAAATACCCATCCAAACCTTAAAGGTGGGTTCTTTGGGAACTCACAACTTATTGGGATTGGCCCGCACCAAAAAAGCCCGCATACTTATAGCTTCAACCTCTGAAGTATATGGCGATCCATTGGTGCATCCACAAACCGAAGAATATTACGGCAACGTAAACACCATTGGTCCTCGTGGCGTGTATGATGAAGCCAAACGTTTTCAAGAGTCAATCACCATGGCCTACCATACTTTTCACGGAGTAGAAACCCGCATCGTGCGCATCTTTAACACCTACGGCCCCCGCATGCGTCTGAATGACGGACGTGTAATCCCTGCGTTTATAGGACAAGCGTTGCGCGGTGAAGATTTGACCATCTTTGGCGATGGCATGCAAACCCGATCTTTTTGTTATGTAGACGATCAGGTTGAAGGTATTTTCCGTCTGTTGCATTCCGATTATGTGTATCCGGTAAATATTGGAAACCCAGACGAAATCACCATAAAGGATTTTGCCGAAGAGATCATCAAACTCACCGGCACCAATCAAAAAGTGGTCTATCATCCACTGCCTGTAAACGATCCCTTACAGCGCCAACCCGACACCACCAAAGCGAGAGAATTGCTTGGATGGGAGGCAAAGGTTAGTCGCGCCGAAGGCATGAAAATTACGTATGAATACTTTAAATCCTTGTCATCAGAGGAGCTTCTGAAAGAAGAACACAAAGATT
>JAGNTC010000140.1 GCA_017987725.1 Flavobacterium sp. | reverse complement strand
TCATCACCCTATTGTTCTTGTTTTTTATTGCTCAAAACGGGCAACTCTGGGCACAAAAATCAGCGATTTATACGCACGAACTCGAGGATTTTAATCGGGCCGTTTCGTTGTATAAAAGCAAACAATACGCCAGTGCACAACTGTTGTTTGAACAAGTAAAACGCCAAGTCAACACCACCGATATTCAAGCTGATTGCGCTTATTTTGCGGCCCATTGCGCCATCCGACTGGCACAACCCAATGCCGATTTACTCATGGAGCAATTTGTGCAGGATTACCCAACCAGTTCAAAACAGAATCAGGCCTATTTTGAGGTCGCGCAATACTACTATGAATCGGGTGCTTATGCTCCTGGACTCCTTTGGTTCCAGCGTGTAGATGAAACCAAACTTAGCTACGAAGAATTGGCGGTTTTTTATTTTGAAAAAGCCTATTGTCTCTTTGTGTCAGGAGCTAAAAAAGAAGCAGCAGGTTTATTTAACAAGGTGGTTAATTCCAAAGAGTTTGGCACACAAGCCAAGTACTATTTGGGTTTCATGGCGTATGACAACGAAGATTTTACCCAAGCAAATGCCTACTTTAAAGAATTGGGTACTGAACCTAAATACAAAGAAAAACTGGCCTATTACAAAGCCGAAATGCAGTTTAAACAAGGAGCTTTTCAACAAGCTATCGAATTGTCCTTGGCCGCCTTACCCAATGCTACAGCTGTTGAACAATCAGAATTGCACAAAATTGCGGGTGAATCTTATTTTAATTTGCAACAATACGACTTGGCTTTGCCTCATCTGCAAGCCTTTCGTGGTAAAAAAGGAAAATGGAACAACACCGATTTTTATCAGTTGGGTTATGCGTATTACAAACAGCAAGATTTTGCTAATGCCATCGCTCAGTTCAACAAAATCATTACGGGAAAAGACGCCCTTGCGCAAAATGCCTACTATCATTTGGGCGAAAGTTATCTCAAACTCAATCAAAAACCGCAAGCCCTGAATGCGTTTAAAAACGCGTCTGAATTGGTTTATGATGCAAAAATTCAAGAAGATGCCCATTTAAATTATGCTCGATTGAGTTATGACATCGGCAATACGTATCAGGCTGTGCCCGATGTGCTTCAACAGTTTTTGGTAAAATATCCAAACTCGGCTAGTCTGAGCGAAATACAAAACCTATTGGTTGACTCCTACATTACCTCCAAAAATTACCAAGCTGCTCTAGTTCTCCTTGAGAAAAACAAGGCCTTTGCCTCCAAAGAAGTCTTTCAAAAAGTGAGTTTTTATTGTGGGTTACAGCGCTACATAGACGGCGATTTTCCCACTGCGAAACGTTTGTTCGAACAATCTATTTCGGCTGCTGCAAATGCCACCTATGCTGCACGTGCCACCTTTTGGAAAGGAGAAATTGAATTTGTGTTGGACGATTTTCAAGAAGCCTTGTTGAGTTTCAAACAATTTGAGGCCTTTCCAGAGGCGAAGTTGGTTCCCGAATACAAAAACAGCTTATATCATTTGGCCTATGTGTACTTTAAACTAAAAGAGTACGACCAAGCAGCCACGTATTTTCAGAACTACATACCCAATGCCAAAGACGATAAAGTAAGGTTAAACGATGCCTACCTTCGCTTGGGAGATTGCCGATTTGTAACAGCCAAGTATTGGCCGGCTATGGACGCCTACAACAAGGTAATGGAATTAAAAAGTGTTGATGCGGATTATGCGGCTTATCAAAAGGCGATCAGCTATGGTTTTGTTTCCAAAAATGATCGAAAAATAGAAGACTTAACCAAGTTTGTATCGGTTTATCCCAAATCTCAATACCGCGACGATGTGTTGTTTGAATTGGGGAACACCTATGTAACCGAGAAAAAACCGGATTTAGCCATTAAAACCTACGAGCAATTAGTGGCGGAATATTCCTCAAGTTCCTATGCATCCAAAGCCATTTTGCGTCAAGGCTTGGTGTATTACAACGCCGAGAAAGATGCCCAGGCTTTGCTTAAATTCAAAAAAATTGCAGCCGATTACCCTAAATCAGCCGAGGCACTGGAAGCGGTATCTACTGCGCGACTCATTTATGTGGATAACGGAAAAGTGGACGAATACGCTAACTGGGTAAAAACCTTGGATTTCGTAGAAATTACCGATGCTGATCTAGATAACGATACGTATGAATCGGCCGAAAAACAATACTTGCAAAATGACAGCAAACAAGCCATCGCCGCTTTGAGTAGTTATGTGGCTAAATTTCCTTCAGGCATTCACAGTTTGAAAGCCAATTTTTATCTGGCACAGGCTTATTTTTCGCAAGGTCTGCCAGAAAATGCCGTTCCGCATTACGAATTTGTGATCGCTAAACCCCGTAACGAATTTAGCGAACAAGCCTTGGCTCGCTTGAGTGAAATTTATGTAAAGAAAACCGATGCGGTAGCTGCCGCCATCGCAACTTTGAAACGATTGGAAACAGAGGCGGATTACCCACAAAATGTGGTTTTTGCGCAATCCAACTTAATGAAAATCTATTATGAACAAAAGGACTATGCCAATGCCGTGGTGTATGCTGAGAAAGTGTTGGCCAATCCCAAAATGGATAGCTCCGTGAAATCGGATGCCCAAATCATTGTTGCTCGATCGGCCTTTGAGGTGAATGACCTAAGCAAGTCAAGGGAAGCGTATGCTAGATTGCTTAGTCTAGCCAAAGGAGAATTGGCTGCAGAAGCCTTGTATTATGATGCCTATTTTAAACACAAAGACGGCCAACACGAAGCGTCCAATTTGGCGATTCAACAGTATACCAAATCCTATTCGGGATACAAGTATTTTGGAGCCAAAGCCTTGGTGCTCATGGCCAAGAATTTTTATGCTTTGAAAGACAGTTTTCAAGCCACCTATATCTTAGAAAGTATTACCAAAAATTTCGTGGCTTTTCCAACCGTAGTTCAAGAAGCCGAAAAAGAATTAGCGGCCATCAAATTGGCCGAAGCCCAAACCAATTCGTCTATCAAAAATTAATTTTTCCTCCAATCTTACACCTATGAAAAATATCCTAAAACGAATTGTTTTACTCCTCGTGTTTTTGTCAGGAAATCTTGCTTTTGCCCAAGTCAATGAGGGTATTGGTACCGAAGTGATCAATGTAGTAAAGCCCTACACGCCCACCATTTCGGACGCCTTTAAAGTTAAGGAAATCCCTGTATTGGAGGACTCAGAAAATACCAAAACAGCAACCATAACCTACACTATTTTTTCTTTTCCTGTGGCTTCTACTTTTGTGCCGGCCAAAGGCAATGCCGTACAAGCGGATAAACCGGCCGCAGAAAAACTATTTGCAAATTATGCAGAATTGGGCGGTGGTAACTACGGAACTATTTCATCAGCTTTGTATTTGACCCACAATTTTGATGCGCATAATTTTATCAACGCAGCCATCAATCACTTGTCGTCGGCGGGTGGAATTAAAGGAGTTGAAATTCCAGATTCCTATTTAAAATCTGGATTTGATGTGACTTACGGCAGCAAAAAACAAACCTATGGTTGGGATGCTAATTTGGGGTATCATCTACAAAAGCAACATTGGTACGGCATTGATTTTGGACCTGAATCACTGGTTGATTGGACCGGAATTTCAAAAGATAAATTCTCCAAAGCCCAAACTTTTCAGCGAATTGATTTGGGAGCTAACCTGCGTTTTACCGATTATATGTTAAAGCAAGTGGGTGTTGAATATACTCGTTTTTGGGATGCCTTTAACTCATCGGAGATTCAATTCAAGGTACGCCCCGATTTGGTTTTTATGCAATCCAATAAAGAGATAAAAACGGCTGTATTGTTGGATCATGTAAGCGGTTCGTTTGCTAAAGATTATGAGAATTTGCCCCTGTCGAGTTATTCCTCCACCAGTATAGGGGTTCAGCCGAGTTTTGCCATGCAACAAGACGATTGGTCCTTTTCCTTGGGTACGGCCTTATTTTATAACACGACTACCCAAACCACGGGTTCCAAGTTTTTTATCTACCCTAAAGTAGCCGCCTCGTTAAAAGTGGTGGGTGACTTGATGGTTTTCTATACCGGTATTGATGGTGATTTGCAACAAAATACGTACCGCAATTTTGCGCAAGTCAATCCATTTGTCTCGCCAACCTTGTTTATCGCGCCTACGAACAAACAAATGGATGTGTTTGCTGGACTAAAAGGAAAATTGGCCAGCTACTTGAGTTATGACGTAAAAGCAGCACTCAAACAAGAAAACAACAAGGCCTTGTTTCGCAGTAATTATTTAAAATTTTACGCAGACGAAAACGAAATTTACACCTTCGGCAATTCGTTTGAATTGATTTATGACAATGTAAAAACAATCCAAGTTACTGGAGGTCTAAAATCCGATTTGAATAAAGACATTGCAGTGGGCGTGCAAGCCACGGTTTCTAAATATGTACTGTCCAATGAGGCCTATGCTTGGAATTTGCCGCAAATCGAATTACAGGCCAATGCCGAGGTTGCTTTTTTTCCTAAATGGTCCGCTGGAACCGATTTGTTTTTTGTAGGCGAACGCAAAGATGCCCAAGCCGACCAAATTGTTATGCCTTTGAATTTGCTTCCGATAGAATATACCCAAACCTTGAAAAGTTACGTAGACGCGAATTTTCACCTCAATTACAAACACAATGCGCGTTGGGGTGCCTTTTTGAAGTTGAACAATGTGTTGAACCAAAACTACCAACGTTGGTTAAACTATCCGGTACAAGGCTTTCAGGTATTAGCTGGCGCATCATACAAGTTTGATTTTTAATTTAGGCTTTCCTAACGAATAAATGACTGTAAAGCAACAAATTCACTTTCGGTATACCCAGATGGTGCAAGACAAAATTGACGTCTGCAAAGACTTGATTTCGGGTTTATCCGAGGGTGCGCAAAATGACGCCAAGGGTTCTGCAGGCGACAAACACGAAACCGCTCTCTCGATGATGCATTTGGAGCAAGAAAAAAGCAACCAAAAATTGCTTGAATTTTATGCGCAAAGTGCAGTGTTGGCCAAGATTAATCCATTAGAAAAATCAAAGACAGTTTCATTAGGAAGTCTCGTGCGGGTCAATCAATTGCTGCTTTTTTTGTCTACTGCCTTACCTAAAATTGAGGTGGAAAACGAGACTGTTTTCGCGGTTTCTCCTCAATCGCCATTGGGCAGTCAAATTCATGGAAAAACGGTTGGACATTGTTTTGAGATGAACGGAAAATCCTATACGATTCATACCGTAGATTAACGGCAAAAGAATCCTTTAATAGGCAAAAACGCACTCACTGTCAGTGCATTACCTTTCCGCTTTGTAAAATTCTAAAAACACTTGATTTTCCTAGCCTATTGAGCGGGTTTCGCTGTAAACAAAATGTTAATAACTTAGTGGTTTTCACCTGGCTTTTTCTAGTGAAATGAAACGGCATTTTTTATATTTGCCTGTTAGTCAAAAAATACATTTTTTACCTATAGAATTTATG
>JAGNTC010000001.1:36138-50220 GCA_017987725.1 Flavobacterium sp. | reverse complement strand
AACGAATTTCCAAATTTCCAAATTTCCAAATTTCCAAATCAACTATGTTACAAATCACCAACCTCCACGCCTCGATTGGCGATAAAGAAATTTTAAAAGGAATTAATTTGGCTATAAAAGCCGGAGAAGTACACGCCATTATGGGCCCAAATGGTGCCGGAAAAAGCACCTTGTCCTCTATCATCGCGGGGAACGAAAATTACGAAGTAACCGAAGGCGAAATCTTGCTTGAGGGCGAAGATCTTGCCGAATTGGCACCCGAAGAACGCGCACACAAAGGCGTGTTTTTGTCGTTTCAATATCCGGTTGAAATTCCGGGCGTTTCGGTGACCAATTTCATCAAAACCGCCATCAACGAAAAGCGTAAAGCCAACAAACAAGACGAAATGCCGGCCAACGAAATGCTCAAACTGATTCGCGAAAAATCAGAATTGCTCGAGATGGACCGCAAATTTTTATCTCGTTCCTTAAACGAAGGCTTTTCGGGCGGCGAAAAGAAAAGAAATGAGATCTTTCAAATGGCCATGTTGGAACCCAAAATTGCCATCCTAGATGAAACCGATTCGGGCCTAGACATCGATGCCCTGCGCATTGTGGCCAATGGCGTTAATAAATTAAAAAACGAACATAACGCTGTACTTGTGATCACGCACTACCAACGTTTATTGGAATACATCATCCCTGATTTTGTGCACGTGTTAATGGACGGCAAAATCGTAAAATCGGGCGACGCTTCTTTGGCATTAGAGTTGGAGGAGAGAGGGTATGATTGGATAAAGAACGAGTTGGGGTAATTGTTTTTGGTTTCAGGTTTCAGGTTTCAGGTTTCAGGTTTCAGGTTTCAGGTTTCAGGTTTCAGGTTTCAGGTTTCAGGTTTCAGGTTTCAGGTTTCAGGTTTCAGGTTTCAGCAAGAGAATAAAGATACAATCCAATACTAAAATATATACGCCATGGCAACAATTAAATCCTTCGAGGACCTCGAAATATGGAAAGATGCAAGACAATTAGCAAAAGAAATTTATGTCATTTCAAATGAAACGGCATTGAAAACAGATTTCAGATTCAAAGAACAAATAAAGGCTGCGTCGGGCTCAATTATGGATAATATTGCAGAGGGATTTGAAAGAGACGGAACTACCGAATTTCGACAATTTTTATCCATAGCAAAAGGGTCGGCAGGCGAAACAAGATCGCAGATTTATCGACTTCTCGATTACGAGTACATTAGCGAACAACGATTTTTAGAGTTAAAAAACATATGTGAAACGTTGAGTGGGAAGATTAAAAACTTCATCACCTATTTAAATAAAAAGGATTTTAAAGGAAACAAGTTTCAATAACCTGAAACTTGAAACCTGAAACCTGAAACTAATTCCATGGAACTAAAAGAAAAACTCCTTTCCTCTTTTCTGGCTTTTGAAGGCCAAGTCGATGTAAATTCAAGTTTACACGATTTGCGTGTAGAAGCCATGAAGTGTTTTGAAACCAAAGGATTTCCCACCAAAAAAGACGAAGCCTGGAAATACACTTCCTTGAATTCGGTGTTGAAAAATGATTTTTCGGTGTTTCCAAAACACGAAAATGCCATCGAATTTTCAGCTGTAAAAAAATACTTTTTACACGAAATTGACACACACAAAGTAATTTTTGTAGACGGAAAATTTGCTTCTTTTTTATCAGCTACAACCCACGACGGTTTAGATGTTTGTTTGATGTCTTCGGCATTAAATAAGCCAAAATACAAAATGGTGATTGACGAATACTTCAACAAAATTGCCTCAAAAGACGATAGTTTAACGGCTTTAAACACGGCATTCGCCAACGAAGGAGCCTATGTGAACATACCGAGAAATAAGGTGGTTGAGAAACCAATAGAGATCATTTATTTTTCAACAGGAAAAGAGGATGTGTTGCTATTGCAACCCCGGAATTTGGTTGTGGTTGGAGAGAACGCACACGTGCAAATTATTGAACGCCACCAATGCATCGAAGGCAATCCGGTGCTCACCAATTCGGTAACCGAAGTGTTTGCCCAAAAACGCGCCATCGTCGATTATTATAAAATTCAAAATGATGTGTTGACGGCCAATTTAGTTGACAACACCTACATTTCCCAAAAGCAAGAAAGCCACGTCTCGGTGCATACCTTCTCGTTTGGCGGAAACCTCACGCGCAACAATTTGAACTTTTACCACTTTGGCGAACGCATCGATTCCACCTTGAAAGGAATTACCATTATTGGCGACAAACAACACGTGGATCATTTTACCTTGGTGAATCATGCCACGCCCAACTGCGAAAGCCACCAGAACTACAAAACCATTATAGCCGATAGCGCGACAGGCGTGTTTAACGGAAAAATTTACGTGGAAAAAGAGGCGCAAAAAACCGATGCCTTTCAGCAAAACAACAACATCCTCATTGGCGACAAAGCCACGATAAACGCCAAGCCGCAGTTGGAGATTTTTGCCGATGACGTGAAGTGTTCACACGGTTGTACCATTGGTCAGCTTGACGAAACCGCTTTGTTTTACATGCAGCAACGTGGAATTCCCCAAAAAGAAGCCAAAGCCTTACTCATGTATGCCTTCTCTAACGACGTGATTGAGAGCATTAAAATTCCCGAATTGAAACAACGCATCACCAAGATCATCGCCACCAAATTGGGCGTGAGTTTGGGGTTTGATTTGTAGGGAGAATAGGGGTTAGAGGGTTAAAACGAGTATTACCGTATGCTTCTCACAATCCCACTCAACAAGCCATTAAAGTCAAACACATCGTCTTCGCGCAGGCCTAGACGCACTACCACTAGATCTTGGCTTGGAAATATGGCCACCATTTGGCCCTGAAACCCGCTGGCGTAATACATGTTTTTGGGCGCATCGGGAAATTTTCCTCCGGCATTCAGCCAAAAGTGTGCGCCATAATTGCCTTGCGAAGTGGCGGTTGGCGTAGACACATAGCTTGCCCAAGTTGGGTCAAACAGTTGTTCGCCATTCCAGTTTCCGCGGTGCAAATACAAGAGGCCTAATTTTGCCCAATCTCTTGCCGTGGCCCAACCGTAGGAAGAGCCCACGTAATTCCCCGCCATATCGGTTTCTACCAGCATGGATTCCATGCCTATTTTATCGATCAAACTGCTGTACCAAAAATCCAAATAGTCTTGATGGGATTTAAATTGATTGCGTAAAATCAAGGACAATAAATTGGTTGTGCCAGACGAATAATTCCAATGCGTGTTTGGGGCAAAGGCGGCTTGTTTTTCGAGTTGCACCCGGCCCATATTGTTTGCTTGGAACAGCATTTGGGTGGCGTCACAAATTTTGTCGTATTGCTCCTCCCATGCCAAGCCCGAATTCATGTGCAGCAAGTCGTTGAGTGTAATTTTGGCGCGTGAGTCGTTTTTCCACTCGGGAATAGCCACTGGCGCGTTGAGGTTGATTTTCCCTTGTTTTTGCAAGATCCCAAAGTAGGTGGCGGTAAGGCTTTTGGTCATGGACCAACCCAACAGCTTACTGTTTTTGGAGAAGCCCGGGCCATATTGTTCGGCAATGATGTGGTCTTTGTAAATCACCAAAACGGCGCGGCTGCGTTTGTCTAATTTGGTACCCACGTCAAAGGCATTGGCTATCGTTTTTTGCAATAAAGCATAATTTATGTTGGGGAAAACACTGTCTTTGGCCTCGCTCGTTCCATAGGGATAAGGTAGCTTTGAAGGGTTTGGCGTTCTTTTGGGTACGTCATAGGGTTTGTGCACGTCAAACGAATCATCAATGAGTGTTGCGCCCAATCCGTTGCGGTATATGGCTTTGCGTGTTTTGAGTCCAAACACCGAGGCCGTGGCAAAACTTGCTTTGTCGTCAATTTGATTTGTGGCCAATTTTACCAAGGGAATATCATTATCTCCTTGTTCAATGCTTGCTTGCGACCGCCCATCTATAAAGTGCACCGAGGCCATGCTTTTGGCCGAAAAGCCAGAGATTAAATCGAGTTTAGGGTAATTGGTATATCCCAAATAAAGTACAAAAGCGAGAACAATAAATCCTAAAAATTTGAAGCTGTTTTTCATGACAAAAAATTTGATGCAAGGTACTTTTTTTGCCAAGAAATCAAACTGAATTTTACCCAGGAACTTAAATCAGTGGTTAGGAAAATATTCCTGCAGTTGCCGTTTTTTAGACACGCTATTTTATTACTTTTGTGGATAGAATTTTTCTAAATAACTATGTTAGACATCACCAAGGTTCGCGCCGATTTCCCCATTTTACAACAAGAAATTAATGGACATCCATTGGTTTACTTTGACAATGGCGCTACCTCGCAAAAACCGCAGGTCGTGATTGATGCGATTAGCAACTATTACCAAGAAACCAACGCCAACATTCACCGCGGGGTGCACACTTTAAGCCAACGCGCTACGGATGCCTACGAAGCTTCTCGCGAAATCATGAGGCAACACCTCAATGCAGCTTATGCGCACGAAGTGTTGTTTACTGCTGGAACCACGCACGGCATCAATTTGGTGGCCCACGGATTTGCTTCCTTTTTAAAAGCAGGCGATGAGGTGCTGATCTCTGCCATGGAACACCACAGCAACATTGTGCCTTGGCAACTCTTGTGCGAAAAAACAGGCGCTAGGTTGCGTGTGATTCCCATGAACGAAAACGGCGAATTGATCCAAGAAGCCTATTTAGAATTATTGAATCCCAACACCAAACTGGTTGCGGTTACCCACATTTCAAACGCTTTAGGCACCATCAATCCGATACAAGAAATGGTGGCCCAAGCACACCAAGTTGGTGCAGCCTTTTTGGTAGACGGCGCCCAAGCGGTTCCGCATTTGCAGCCCGATGTGCAAGCCTTAGATTGTGATTTTTATGCTTTTTCTGGACACAAAATGTGTGGCCCAACCGGCACCGGAATTTTGTACGGCAAAGAAGAGTGGCTTCACAAACTGCCACCCTACCAAGGCGGCGGCGAGATGATCAAAACCGTCACCTTTGAGAAAACTACCTATGCCGATTTGCCTCATAAATTTGAAGCCGGAACACCAAATATCGGTGGAGGAATTGCGTTGAGTGTGGCCGTACAATACATGCAAAACATTGGTTTTAAAGCCATCGCGGCGCATGAAAAAAAATTACTCGATTACGCCACTGCTCAATTGCTCCAAATAGAAGGTCTTAAAATTTACGGAACGGCTGCCCATAAAACTTCGGTAATTTCGTTTAATGTGGGCGACATTCATCCGTATGATTTGGGAACTATTATTGACAAAAAAGGAATCGCCGTGCGTACCGGACACCATTGCACCCAACCCATCATGGATTTTTTTGGTATACCGGGCACCATTCGGGCTTCGTTTGCGTTTTATAATACCACCACCGAAATTGATCTTTTTGTTTCGGCACTAAAAAAAGCAGTAACGATGCTGCGTTAATTTTAAAAATTCAGAATTATGAAACTAATTAGTTATATCCTATTCACCCTCTTTTTAAGCAAAGGCTGTGTGAACCAGCCCAAACAAGATTTTTCTAAATCTACGGTGACTTATACCGCTGAAACCCGCGGTTATTTTATGCAAATAACTATAGAAGACAAGGAGTTGCGCATCAGCAAAGACCGAGAAACGCGTTTGCCATCGGCGCGAATTCCGCTTACGGCAGCCGATCAAAAAAAGGTGTTGGCGATGGTAAAAGCCATCGATGTGCCCAATTTGTCTCAACTGAAAGCGCCCACCGAAAAACGATTTTATGATGGCGCGGCTATCGGCAATTTGAGCGTAACGCACAACGGGGAAACCTTTGGAACGGCAGGATTTGACCACGGTAATCCGCCTGTTGAAATTGAACAATTGGTTGCCTTTATGAATGCCTTTGATAAATCAGAATAACACCAATGACAATCACTGAAATTCAAGCCGAAATTGTAGATGATTTTTCCCTGTTTGACGACTGGGACGAACGGTTTCAATACCTGATTGATTTAGGAAAAACCTTGCCGCTCATTGACGAGCAATATAAACTGCCCGAAAACACCATCAAAGGCTGTCAATCCAATGTGTGGCTGCACGCCGAAAACGAGCAAGGAACCTTGGTCTTTACCGCCGACAGTGACGCCATTATTACCAAAGGCATCATTGCGTTGTTGCTGCGCACCTTTTCGCATCAAACACCCCAAGCTATATTAGACGCTTCTACTGACTTTATTGACACGATTGGACTCAAAGCTCAGCTTTCTCCCACGCGCGCCAATGGATTGGTTTCGATGATCAAACAAATAAAACTCTATGCCTTGGCGCATCAAGCCAAAAATAACTAACCGATTATGGAACACGAAATTGACACGACCCAATTGGGCGAAGACATTGTAAAAAAACTCAAGACCATTTACGACCCCGAAATCCCGGTTGATATTTATGAATTGGGACTCATTTATGACGTGATGGTGAATGAAGACTACGAAGTAAAAATCCTGATGACTTTAACCTCTCCCAACTGTCCGGTAGCCGAGAGTTTGCCGCGTGAAGTAGAAGACAAAGTGCGCTCGATAGAAAACGTAAAAAGCGCTGAAGTCGAAATTACCTTTGATCCGCCTTGGAGCAAAGATTTAATGAGCGAAGAAGCCAAATTAGAATTAGGTATGCTGTAAAGCATCAAATTTAGTATGGACGAAATTCAAAATAGAGTAGCCAGTTCGGCCTTGATGGTGTTTGACTTAGAGGATTACTATCCCGAAGGAATCAAAACACAAATTGATCTTGCCGTTTGGCTTACCGATGGATTTTTACTCAAAGAAAAAGAATTTCGACAAGCTTTGGCGCAGCACGATTGGTCTCAATACAAAAATCAGTATGTGGCTATTTATTGTAGTACGGATGCCATTTTGCCTGCTTGGGCCGAACAGCTCGTAGCGGTTCAGGTATTGCCGTTTGCCAAGAAAGTGGTGTTGGGTACAATTGACCAACTGGACGAATTACTTTATCCCGAACTGTTGGCTGCACTAGATTACAGCCTGTACCAAGACAAAGCAGTGATCCTAAAAGGCTGTTCCAAAAAACCGGTGCCACAAAGCGCTTATATTTTGGCTTTGCAGTATTTGCAGCCCTTGGCCAAAAGCATCATGTATGGGGAAGCCTGTTCGGCCGTGCCTTTGTACAAGAAAAAATAATTAGTCTTCCTTTTCGACGGCCTCGTTGTAGTCGGGATACAAGAATTTATTGTAGGGAAAGCGCGTAATGTGAATGCTGCGCACGGCTTCGTATACACATTCCCGAAACTCTTCAAAATTCTCTTTTTGGGTGGCCGAAATAAACAAGGCATTTTTCTCGCCCACATCAGCCATCCAAGTGCGCTTCCACTCTTCTAAAGTGTAGTGTTTGCGGGTGCGCTCGGTGATTAAATCGTCTTCGTCAATGGTGAGGTGGCGGTAGGCATCAATTTTATTAAACACCATAATCGTGGGTTTGTCGTTGCTTTTGATGTCCATCAAAATTTGATTGACCGAGGCAATGTGGTCTTCAAAATCGGGATGAGAAATATCAACTACATGCAAGAGCAAATCGGCTTCTCGCACTTCGTCGAGGGTACTTTTGAACGAGTCAACCAATTGGGTGGGTAGTTTGCGAATAAATCCTACTGTATCAGAAAGCAAGAAGGGCAAATTTCGAATTACCACTTTGCGAACCGTTGTGTCCAAAGTAGCAAACAATTTGTTTTCGACAAACACTTCACTTTTGCTGATTACATTCATCAAGGTGGATTTGCCCACATTGGTATAACCAACCAAAGCTACACGAACCATTGCGCCTCGGTTGCTGCGCTGCACCGACATTTGCTTGTCGATGATTTTTATTTTATCTTTTAATAAGGCAATGCGATCGCGCACAATTCGGCGGTCGGTTTCAATTTCGGTTTCTCCAGGACCTCGCATGCCAATCCCTCCTTTTTGACGCTCCAAGTGGGTCCACATTCCGGATAGTCGAGGAAGCAAATATTGGCATTGCGCAAGCTCAACTTGTGTTCTTGCATAGGAAGTTTCGGCGCGTTGGGCAAAAATGTCTAAAATTAGGTTGGTGCGGTCGAGCACTTTACAATCTAAAATGCGTGTAATGTTTTTTTGTTGCGACGGGCTTAATTCGTCGTCAAAAATCACGGTAGAAATTTGGTTTTCTTTTACATAATGATGTATTTCTTCCATTTTTCCCGTGCCCAAAAAAGTCTTGGGATTGGGCCGTTCCATTTTTTGAAAAAACCGTTTCATGACTGAGCCGCCCGCTGTAAAAGTGAGAAATTCGAGCTCGTCTAAGTACTCTAGTAATTTTTCTTCCGGTTGATTTTGGGTGATGATTCCAACCAAAACGGTTTTTTCGAAAGTGATTTTTTCTGTTTCTAACATGTGCTAAATTGAAGGGCTAAATTAGCTATAAATTATTAGAATAATCAGCAAAAAAAAGTGTAGTTCGTCGAGGCTAATTGCGGGTAAATCGTTAAAAAGTAAATTTTAAATAGACATTTCATAAATTTTGTTAAATTTGGAACTCAAAAAATAATTCTAGAACTATATTAAACCAACTAAATTTTCATTTTATGAAAAAATTTATTTTAATCGTTTTACTTTCTTTAGTATCATTTGCTGGGTACTCTCAGTTGCCTGCACTTGAAGATTTTGAAGGCGCGACTTTTCCTCCAACGGGCTGGTTAGTTAAAGATAATTTAACCAATGCCGCTCCCAATTGGGACGTCAATCCAAATGCCTTGTATGCTGCCTACAGCGGAACACGATGTGCGTACATGGCGAGAGCAACCAATGCTACTGCTGCTGGTGTAGGCGTATTAACCGAAGAATGGTTGATTACACCGCAACAAACGGTAGCGGCAAATAATCAGTTGCGCTTCTTTACCCGTCAAACTTTATCGGGAGATACCGGAACTAAATATAGAGTGATGGTTTCTAGCTCGGCTGATCAGGCTGATTTAACGGCATACACCCAATTAATAGAATATACAGAAACGGATTTAAGCACCTTGACTGCTGACCAATTGGATTACGAAGAGAAAGTAATCAACTTGTCTATCACAGGCGCGCGATATTTTGCTTTTGTGAAAGTATACACACAAACGGTTGCCGGTCAATTTGGAGACCGTTGGTTAGTAGACGATGTAAAATTGGTTTTGAGATGTACAGATCCAACCGTATTAGGAGTGAACAGCATCAGTGCAACAGGCGCAACCCTAACTTGGACAAATACAGCTACCACTACGTACGAAGTTGAATATGGCGTGTCTGGATTTACTCCTGGCACAGGAACATTGATCACAAATATTACAAGTACCACTACTCCAAGAAGCTACACAATTCCTGCGGGAACCTTATCTCCTTCTACGGATTATCAATTTTATGTGCGTGCCATATGTCCCGCTTCTACGTCGGAACTTGTTGGTCCATTTTTGTTTCCAACCACACCTCTAGGCGCCACATGTGCGGCGCCAATCCCGGTAACTGCCTTGCCTTATTCGGCAAATAGCAATACCTCAGTATACGGAAACAACATTAACCCTGCCTCGCCGGGAGCTACCGGTTGTGGGACCACAGGGGCTTTTATGGCCGGCAATGATGTAGTGTATTCCTATACTCCTACAGCTACTGGATTAATTAGTATTTCGATGAATCCACAAGGATCTACAAATACGGGTGTTTTTGTGTATAGTAGCTGTGCAAATATTGGGGTTTCTTGTATTGGAGGGGTGGCTAATGCTACCTCAGATGTACGAAATATTCCAGCCTTAAACGTAACCATAAATCAACCTATATATATTGTATTGTCATCTACTGCTGCAACAGCTAGCTACAACTACAATTTAATTATTCAACAAGTAAACTGCGTTGCTCCTACCAATTTATCAGCGGGTGCATTCAGCACATCCAGTGGAACGCTTTCTTGGACGAATGGTACCTTTGGTACATCAACTTCTTGGGAAGTAGCCGTGCAGCCTGCAGGTTCTTCGATTCCAACAGGCGCAGGAACACAAACCAATACCAACACCAATTTCCCTGTTACCGGATTAACGGCAGCTACGCCTTATCAATATTGGGTAAGAGCCGATTGCGGTAACGGAACTTTTAGTGCCTGGTCTGGCCCATTTTTATTCAATACCACCATTTGTGATGTGGTAGGCTGTAACTATACCTTTATCATGTCCGATACATTCGGAGATGGTTGGAATGGAGGTACCATGCAGGTTAGACAAAATGGAATCGTGGTTGGTACTTTAGGCACTCAAATTGTGGGTGGCGGACCAACGAACGTTCAAATACCTATGTGTAATGGAATTCCTTTTGATTTATTTTGGAACACAGGAGGTACTTTCCCTGATGAGATAGCGGTTACTATCCAAAATAGTTTTGGACAAACCTTATTTACCTATGCTGGTGGCGGCGCTGGCGGCGTGGGAACTTCACTCTACGGAAGTTTAGTGGATTGTTTGAATCCATTGTGTTTGCCTCCAACTAATATTAATGTACCAGCCGCAACAATTACAACTAATGGCGCCCGAATCACTTGGACAAATCCAGGTGTTCCTAGTACAAGCATGGGAATTTATGTAGTATTAGCTGGGTCACCTCCGCCAACGGCTGGAACACCTCCTACCTATACGACTACCATTCCACCAAACAATTACACCATTACAACTGGTTTGCTGGCAGACACAACTTATGATGTGTACTTACAAACCATTTGTTCTGTAAACTCACCGAGCGTTTGGACTACCACACCTAGAACATTTACGACTTTACCTACATGTCCTAGACCAACCGCTTTAACTGCTACTAACATTACGACTAACTCAGTGAGAGTAGGTTGGACCAATCCAACTGGCACTGCTTGGCAAGTATTGGCTTTACCTGCGGGATCACCTGCGCCTACAGCTGGATCTACAGGCTGGGTTGTGGCAACTGGAAATCCATTTGACGTAACCGGATTAACTCCTGATACTGCTTATGACTTTTATGTACGTTCAGATTGTGGCGCCGTGAATGGAATTAGTACCTGGTCTTTGCCTGTTAGCGCAACTACATTGCCTACATGTCCTAAACCAACCGCTTTGACAATTGGTTCAATTACCGATGTGTCTGCTGTAGCAGGATGGACAAACCCTACTGGAACGACTTGGCAAGTTTTGGTTTTGCCAGCTGGTTCTGCGGCTCCAACTGCTGCCTCTACAGGATGGGTTGTAGCAAACACGAATACAGGATTTGCCTTAACTGGTTTATCAGCCGCTACTTGTTATGATTACTATGTGCGTTCCGATTGTGGTGCGGTGAATGGATTGAGTACCTGGACAGGACCTCAAAATTTCTGTACTACTATTTGTAACCCAATAAATCAATGTCCATATACTTTCACGATGACCGATTCGTTTGGAGACGGATGGAACGGGGCAACCATGCAAGTGCGTCAAAACGGCATTTTAGTAGCTACTATTGGAGGTACTTTTACCGCAGGCGCTGGACCAGTTGTTGTGAATGTGCCCCTTTGTTCAGGTGTGCCATTTGATTTAAACTGGAATAACGGAGGGACATTCCCTGGAGAGGTTCGTGTATCGATCACGAATATTTTTGGTCAAGTTTTGTACAACATGAATGTGGCTAGCGCAGGTCTTGTAGGAACGGTTGTATACACCGATTCACGTGCAGATTGCTTCTTCCCAAAATGTTTACCACCTACAAACCTTTCTGCAGTTCCAAGTATCTTTAACGCTAATTTAGACTGGGTACAAGCAAACAACAATACAGCTTGGGATGTGTATGTAGTGCCTACGGGTGGTGCGGCTCCTGTTATTGGAACAACACCAACTTACCCTGCTGTGGGTGCTCATCCATATACAACACCTAGCACTTTATCACCTAATACCACCTATGATTATTATGTACGCTCTTTGTGTGGAGCGGGTACTCCAGGTGACTGGGTAGGACCGTTTACTTTTACAACTTTACCTACTTGTCCTCAACCGACCAACTTGCGTTACATCAACACCAATGGAAACTCAGCTGATTTAGCCTGGAACGAAATTGGCCCTGCAACGAGTTGGAACATCATGGTTCAGCCTTCGGGTGGCGCAGCGCCTGGACCAACATCTGGCTGTGTGGTTACAACCTTGCCAACAGATGCAGCCCCTTACAACACCTTAGCTTGTTTTGGTGCATTGACACCCGGTTTCTATGAATTTTATGTACGTGCTAATTGTACCGGTACTGATTTAAGTACATGGTCAGGACCAATTAACTTTTATATTTCTGCACCACTTCCTGCATGTGCGGATATTGAAATTGATGTGGTTACCACTTCTCCGGGTCAGATTGATTTTTGCCCAGGCGATCAGTGTATCGATTTGTCTGCTACCTATACTGATTCAAAAGACACGACCGATTACTCTATTTTAGGCATTCCGTTTGCACCGCCATTCCCTTTTACAGGTGGTACACAATTAAATATTGCTACGGATGATATTTGGGGACCTTCATTTCAATTGCCATTTGATTTTTGTTTCTATGGGGTAAATTACCCTTCTGTACAAGTAGGATCAAATGGGGTATTGACCTTTACACCTCAAACTGCTCCTGGAAACTGTCCATGGGCATTTACTGCTCAAATACCAGCAACCAATTTCCCGATACGAAATGCAATTTATGGCGTGTATCAGGATATTAATCCTGCGGTATCAACTGCGCCAATTGTGCATACCATTAATTACCAAGTATTGGGAACTGCGCCATGTAGAAGCTTTGTAGTAAACTATGACAACATTGCTCAGTTTAGCTGCGGCGTGAATGTTGGTTTACAAACCAGTCAAATTGTATTATATGAAACTTCAAATATTATTGAAGTATATGTTCAAGACAGAACGGCTTGTACTACTTGGAATAGTGGAAGTGGTTTAATTGGTCTTCAAAATGATTTAGGAACTATAGCTCACGTTCCTCCAGGAAGAAACACAGGTCCTTGGAGTGCGCAAAATGAAGCGTGGCGTTTTACTCCAGACGGAAACTCAACAGTTGAATTTACTTGGTTAAGGGATGGTGTAGTAGTGAGTAACAGTCCAACTGTAAATGTATGTTTCAATCAAGACACCAACATGACTGCGCAAGCGGTGTATACTGGTTGTGGCGGAACAGTGACTACTAAAACAGAGAATATTTTATTAAACATTACTACTGTTGATATTCCGCCTATTGCTCCGGTATCTGTTTGTACTTCATACACTTTACCTGCTTTGTCTATTGGTAATTATTATTCTCTTCCTGGCGGTCCAGCTGGGGGCGGAGTACAAATTCCTGCCGGAACTCAAATCACAAGCACACAAACTATTTATGTGTATGCTCAGTTAACCACTGCAACTGCGGTTTGTTCAGACGAAGAGAGCTTTATTGTAAATGTTGACAATCAAATTATCCCTACATTCAATGAGATAGCGCCAATTTGTTTCAATGGGCCAGCACCAACTTTAGCTCCTACATCTATTAATGGAGTTTCTGGGACTTGGTTGCCAACTACAATTGATACTTCTATTGTAGGCCCAACAACCTATACATTTACCCCTGACGGAGCCTTGCCTTGCGCAATTCCTTCAACCTTGGTTGTAACTATAAATAACCCATTATTACCTAGTTTCCCATCTATCCCAGATGTATGTTCAGGTACTGTTGCGCCAAGTTTAGCAACTACTTCACCAACGGGAATTACAGGATCATGGTCACCAGCAACAATTGACAATGCTAACTCTGGGTCGTATGTATTTACGCCAGATGCAGGACAATGTGCGACTTCTCAAACCTTGAACGTGAATGTAACTGCACCAAGCATCAACCCTTCATTTGCGGTTATCCCAGATGTATGTTCAGGTACTGTTGCGCCAAGTTTAGCAACTACTTCACCAACGGGAATTACAGGATCTTGGTCACCAGCAACAATTGACAATGCTAACTCTGGGTCGTATGTATTTACGCCAGATGCAGGACAATGTGCGACTTCTCAAACCTTGAACGTGAATGTAACTGCACCAAGCATCAACCCTTCATTTG
>JAGNTC010000001.1:0-36038 GCA_017987725.1 Flavobacterium sp. | reverse complement strand
GTTTAGCAACTACTTCACCAACGGGAATTACAGGATCTTGGTCACCAGCAACAATTGACAATGCTAACTCTGGGTCGTATGTATTTACGCCAGATGCAGGACAATGTGCGACTTCTCAAACCTTGAATGTTGCAATCACGCCAAGAACACAGCCAAATTTTGCAGAAATAGCTGCTTTTTGTTCTGGAGCAACAGCACCTAGTTTAGAACCTGTCTCGCCAACCGGCTTGAGTGGAGTATGGGCGCCTGCTGTAATTAGCAGTACAACAAGTGGCAGTTATACTTTTACACCTAATGTTGGTTTGTGTGCCGATGTGCAAACTTTATTGGTTAATGTAATACCTAATGTAATACCAGACTTTGCCGCTATAGCTTCAATTTGTTCAGGATCCACACCACCAACACTTGATTCAAATTCACCAAATGGTGTAAGCGGAACGTGGTTGCCTGCAACGATTAGCAATACAACAGACGGATCGTATGTGTTTACGCCAAATCCCGGACAATGTGCTGTTCCACAAACCCTAAGTGTAGCAGTAACTCCGCCAATTAATTTAATTGTTGATGGAGGATGTGATAATGGAATATATGTGCTTACGGTTTCATCAGACACACCTGGTTTTGACGAATCAACGGCTACATTCCAATGGCTTGATAGTTCAAACAATGTTGTTGGAAACGATGCTTCAGTTGTATTAACAGCGCCAGGAATTTACACCTGTAATGTTACCAACGCGGGTTGTTTATCTACCACATCAACGGGAGATATAACTAGCATTACCTGTACCATCCAAAAAGGTATTTCTCCACGTGGCACAGGTGTTGGTGATGGTAAAAATGACTTCTTGAAATTGGCTTGTAAAAAATTAGAAATTTTCAACCGTTATGGAATGGTTGTCTATTCTAAAAATAATTACAGCAACGATTGGTATGGTCAATCCGATAGTGGAAGCGAGTTGCCAGACGGAACCTATTTCTATGTTGTGGAGCAAAACAATGCCCCAGCACAGACCGGATGGATTTACATCAATAGAGAGCAATAATTTAGTATAAACTATAAATACACAAAATGAAGAAAATACATTTCGCGGCATTATTGATGTTCTTGTCATTCATAGATGCATCCGCACAGCAAGATCCAAATTATACACAGTATATGTATAATATGAGTGCTATCAATCCAGCCTATGCCGGATCAAAAGAAAACATGACCGGAGGTTTGCTGTTTCGTAGACAATGGGTTGGTTTAGACGGAGCACCTTCAACCGGCACCTTTTTCCTAAACACACCTGTGGGTAAAAATGTAGGGGTTGGTATCTCGTTAGTGTCTGATAAAATAGGACCTGTAGAAGAAAACAACATTACTGGAGATTTCTCTTACACACTAAACTTGGGAGGAGAACATCGTTTAGCCCTTGGTTTGAAGGCGGGTATTGCCACCCATAAAGCTGATTTTGGACTTGTAATTCCTACCTTACCGGATCCAAATGATGAAGCTTGGTTGGCTACTCCATCCACTAAATTTAATGTTGGAACAGGATTGTTTTATTACACCAATAAATACTATGTAGCTTTCTCGCTTCCAAGTATGTTAAAAACAACTTATTTAGATTACAATGGAACGAAGTATGGAAGTGAAATTTCTCATTACTTCTTAACTGGGGGTTATGTTTTCGACATTAATCCAACGTTGAAATTTAAACCGTTTACCATGATCAAGACGGCCGCAGGCGCACCTACTTCGATTGATTTATCAACCAACTTCTTGTTTAATGATAAGTTTGAAGCTGGAGCTACTTACCGTTTACAAGACAGCTTTGGATTCATGGTTAATTATATGATCACTCCAAACTTGCGATTGGGCTATGCCTACGACCACGTAGTGTCAGATTTGAAAGTCGTAGCACCTTCTTCTCATGAGTTCATCATGTTGTTTGATTTGAACTTCCCGAAAAAAGTATCACAATCGCCAAGGTATTTCTAACATAAATCGAACGTAAAAATGAAAAATTTATTTATAGCATTAAGTTTTGTGATGGTAAGCGGTAGTGTTTTGGCACAAAGCGCACTTACACAAAAAGCAGACAAATTATATAACCGTTACGAATATGTTGCTGCTGCAGAGGAGTACTTGAAACTCGTTGAAAAAGGAAAAGGAGACGGATACATATACAACCAATTGGCTGATTTGTACTTTAACATGTTCAATACGGTTGAGGCGGCAAAATGGTATGAAAAAGCGGTGGAGACTAACCAAGATCCAGAACAATATTACCGATATGCCCAAATGTTAAAGGCCAATGGGAAATATGCTGAATCAAACGTGCAAATGCAAAAATTTGCCAGTTTAGTTCCTGCTGACACTAGAGCTATTTCGTTTAATGAAAACCCAAATTACATTCCGCGTTTGTTGGACAAACAAAAAATGTTTGATGTGTTGGGTATGGAAATTAGCAGCGACAAATCAGAGTTTGGTGCCGTGTTGTACAACAACTTGTTTTATTTCACAAGCGCACGTAGCGGTTCTAAAAAGGATTACGGCTGGAACAAAGAGCCGTACTTGGATATCTACAAAGCCGATTACAATGACGACGGTACCATCACCAACGCCCTGCCCATTACTCAGTTGAATTCCAAATACCACGACGGACCAATTACCATAAGCGCTGATGGCAACACAGCTTATTTTGGTGGCGATAGTTTTAGAGAGTCAGAATTTGAAAAAGACAAAGCCAAAAAACTAAAACTAGGCCGTAACAACATTTTTAAATCGGTTAAAGAAGGAGATAAATGGGGCAAAGTAGTTTCGGTTTCTTTCAACAGTACCGAGTATTCTACCAGCAACCCTAGTTTGAGTCGTGACGGAAAAACCTTGTATTTTTCTTCCGATATGCCCGGAGGATTAGGTGGCGTTGACATATGGAAAGTAGCCATCAACGAAGACGGTTCGTTTGGCACTCCAGAGAATTTAGGAGCTAAAGTTAACACCGCTGGTTACGAAAGTTTCCCTTTTATTGCAGACGATAACAACACCTTGTACTTTGCTTCAAGTGGACATCCTGGGTTAGGAGGGACAGACGTTTTTCAAATTAATTTAACTTCAGGTGATGCGACCAATTTAGGTCAGCCGGTTAATACAGAGAAAGACGATTTTTCTTTTAGCTTTAACAAAGACAAAAATCTAGGTTTCTTTTCTAGTAACCGAAACGGAAACGATGACTTCTTTAAAGCGATTCCAATTTGTGCGGTTCCAGTAACTACTACGGTTACAGATGCCAAAACAGGCGCGATTTTGGCTAACGCCAGCGTAGCGATTGTTGATGACAAAAGCAACGTAATCGCAACGGAGATGAGTAACGACAAAGGAGAAGTTACCTACAAAGTGGAGTGCGATAAATCCTATACGATCCAAGCCTCTAAAGACGGTTACGAAAGCAATACCTTTGGGGTAGCCAAAAGCAAAGGCGAAGCGGTTACTGTAGCTGCAGTGTTGAAACCAATCGAGGTGATTGTTACTGAAACCGAAATTATCTTGAATCCAATTTTCTTCGAATACAACAAAAGCAACATCACCAAAGAAGGGGCATTTGAGTTAGATAAATTGGTACAAGTCATGAAAGCCAATGACAAGCTAGTGGTTTTAGCCAAGTCACACACCGACAACCGTGGTAGCGATGTGTACAACTTGAACTTATCAGACCGTCGTGCAAAAGCAACTGTTCAATATGTGATTTCAAAAGGAATCTCTGCCGATCGAATTTCGGGCAAAGGTTTAGGAGAAACAGAATTGAAAGTGAATTGTGGCGAAACTTGTACAGAAGAGCAACATGCCCAAAACAGAAGATCAGAATTCTTACTTGTAAAATAACACAAGCAGAAGTAATTATAAAAACCGGGTGTAAACCCGGTTTTTTTGATTTTAAGACGGTTTTTCTGGAAATCAAAACACTTGCCTGGATTGCTTGTTTTAACCGCTTAGCGCGCTCTTTTTTGCAAAGACAAAAAATTAACAAGTTGATACGCATGCAAAACCCTATCTTTAGCCTCTCGATTTCCTGTTATGAAAAAAACCGTATTACTTCTACCCATCCTGTTACTCATGTATTGCAGCAACAGCGATCAACTCCACACAGCAGAAAATCAGCCAGCAAAACCTATGCCGCCTGTTGTAGAGGCCGATGTGTTTAATTTAAAAGTTGTTCCAGAAATTAAACTCAAGTTTACCTTGACCGAATGGAATAAGCTCTTGCAGTATTATGATTTGAATCCCAAAAACGAGAAAAAAGTATCTTCAGATTTTACCTTTACGACCAACGGCAGAACCGTTCAATTGAACAATATTGGCTTAAAGTTACGAGGCAACACCAGCCGACGTAGGCCAGAAGGAACCAATGGCCAATTACATAATGCGTTAGCTCCTGATTGGCATCACGCTCATTTTGCCTTGGATTTTTCTAAATTCGTGGACGGCCAACGTTTTTCAGGGCTCAATAAACTCAATTTAAAATGGTTTAAAGACGACGCCACCTACAGCCGTGAAATTTATTGTTATGATTTGTTTCGACGATTTGGTTGTTGGACTGCACCCCGATCATCCTATTGCAAATTGACCATTGAAGTAGAAGGAGATGCTACGCCCGCTTATTTTGGAGTGTACGAGATGTTGGAAGCAGTTGACGAAGATTTTCTTGCTAAAAAAAGCGCCCAGTGGGGAGCCGGAACAGGTTTTTTATGGAAAGGATACAACTTAGGCAGCAACAAAGCCGATTTTTACTCTACCAACAGCATGGGTGTGGAAAACGTGAGTTTAACGCCTTCCATGTCACAGTATTATGCCTATGATTTAAAAACCCGCGAAGCCGAACTGATCACCGCAAAAAATCAGTTAAGTGAGTTTATCGCCAATCTAAACATGAAGACTGGCGTTGAGTTTCAGAATTGGATTGCCACTCAAATGGACGTCGATTTGTTTTTAAAGACCTATGCTACTAGCGTAGTCGTTGGTATGTGGGACGACTATTGGGTAAATTGCAACAACTTCTATTTTTACTTTGCACCCAACGGGAAAGCGTATTTTATACCCTATGACTACGACAACTCTTTAGGAACTTCGGCTATATTGGGGAATTCAGGCACACAAAACCCACTCAATTGGGGACCCTCGTCGCAGCGTCCATTGATTACCAAAATTCTGGCCATACCTCAATACCAAACCGCTTATAAAAATTATGTCAAATCCTTGACCTTGCTGCAAAACGACTATTTCACAGCCGGCAAAAGCAAAATCCGAATCTTGGGATGGCACGCATTAATTAGCGGTTCTATTGCCAACGACACAGGAGAAGACATGATCCTAAACGATGTGCCGGCTTATTGGGGAAATCAATCCAATTATAGATTGATGAGCGGAAACAGCTTGGGCGGCAGCAATGGGCCGGCCAACTTTTTCACTACACGCACCGCATCTATTCCTTGGTAGATCAATAACTAATTTTCTTTGTATTCTTTTCCCAAAGTTGAAAAGCCACTAAGGCCTCTTCTCTGGAAAGTGGAAGCATTGGAATTTTACGCTCGCTCAAAGGCACTTTTAATTCTTCATAAATAAAGGCATCGTCAAATGCTATGGCTGCCGCATCGTCTTTGGTGCAGCCATAATAGAGTTTGTCCGGTCTAGCCCAATAAATAGCGCCCAAACACATAGGGCAGGGTTCACATGAGGTGTACAGTACACAACCATCCAATTGAAAAGTTTGTAAGTTGTGGCACGCGTCTCGAATAGCCATTACTTCGGCATGGGCTGTCGGGTCGTTGATGGCCGTTACTTGGTTGTAGCCTCGGCCTACTATTTCTCCGTTTTTTACCACAATGGCGCCAAATGGACCGCCATTATTTTGAGTCACGTTATCCAATGCCAACTGAATGGCTTCGCGCATAAACGATATTGAATCTGTATTTTCCATAATTCTACTGCATTTTTCTCAAATGTACTAAATCAAAATAAAGTGAAATAAAGTTATATAAAACGATATAGTTTATAAATAATCTTAAAACAACCATAACACACCCTATTTTTTGAAGGGTATAAATTTGTTTTTTAAACTATTGATTTACTTTTACCTTTAAATATAAAGGGTAAAATTATGAAAGTTAGAAAAAGATGGTTGATTTCGTTTTTAATTATATGTGTGGTATCTATCGCAGGTTTATTTTGGGTAGAAGCGCCGATGAGTTCAAATCTAGCGCAGCAATTTGGAACCCTAGACCAAATTGTTCCTGCCGATGTCGCTTGGATGCTCACTTCCGCCTGCTTGGTTTTGTTGATGACGCCCGGACTTTCTTTTTTTTATGGAGGAATGGTGGGCAAGAAAAATGTCATATCCACCATGCTACAAAGTTTCATTTGTCTGGGCGTTGTCACCCTTCTGTGGGTAGTAGTCGCTTTCAGTATGGCCTTTGGAACTCCACTGGGATTTACGGTGAATGGAACCTTTTATAGTGTACTAGGCGATCCCACCACCTTTGCATTCTTAGATCATGTTGCGGTTTTACCCAATCTAAAAATGGGTCCTACCATCCCATTTATGTTATTTGCATTGTTTCAAATGAAGTTTGCCATTATTACCCCGGCAATCATAACTGGATCATTTGCCGAACGCGTCCGATTTGTAGCCTACTTATTTTTCATTTGCTTGTTTACCCTGTTTATTTACGCACCATTATGCCACTCGGTGTGGTATCCAACTGGAATTTTGGGCACTTATTTTGGTGTAAAAGATTTTGCCGGTGGAACAGTAGTACACATGAGCGCAGGATTTGCAGCATTAGCGGGAGTTTTAGTATTGGGCAAACGCACCAATAAAGTAAACATCCCTACCAACATTCCCTTTGTTTTACTCGGAACCGGCATGCTTTGGTTTGGTTGGTTTGGGTTCAATGCAGGATCTGCCTTAGCGGCTAATGGAACAGCGGCCATGGCTTTTGCAACGACCACAACAGCTTCGGCCGCCGCCATGCTCACTTGGATTTTCTTTGACCGTATCAACGGCCGTAAAGCATCAGCTCTTGGCGCATGTATAGGTGCAGTTGTGGGCTTGGTTGCCATTACTCCAGCGGCGGGTTATGTGGGCGTGCCGGTGAGTATCTTTTTTGGATTTAGTGCAGCCATTGTTTCCAATTGCATAGTGAATGCCTCTTTCATGAAAAAAATTGACGACACCTTAGACGTATTTGCCTGCCACGGCGTGGGCGGAATTATGGGCATGATCTTAACCGCCATTTTTGCACAAGGAGAAAATGCCAGTCTTTTGCATGGCGGTTGGTCGGTGTTTGGGCACCATATGATGGCTTTGGTGCTCGTTTCGGTCTACACCTTTTTTGGAGCATATTTGTTGTTTAAAATCACGAATTACTTTATTCCGTTGCGCGTCTCCGAAGCTTCTGAGCGTTTGGGCTTAGACATTTCGCAGCACAATGAAAGCTTGGATTACAAACACCATTTAAATCAAGCCCCAAAACAAGAATAGCAAACGTGCTTTCAAAACACTATTTTAGTTGCATAAAATTTATCCTATGAAAACTAGTGCGCTTTGTTTATTCTTATTGTTGATGTTATCCTGCAAACCGTTGCAGACCAATACAACCGATCTAAATCAAGTCAATCTCTTTTTGGATCAGTGGCATCTGGCCGCCACGAACGCCGATTACAAGGGCTATTTTGACGCTTTTGCGCCCGACGGAATTTTTGTGGGCACCGACGCTACCGAACATTGGTCAAAAGGTGAATTTGAAGTTTTTGCCAAACCCTTTTTTGATCGCGGAAAAGCCTGGGACTTTAAGGCGGTAGAACGGCATGTTAATTTTAGTCAAGATCAAAAAACAGTCTGGTTTGATGAATTGTTGAGCACCTGGATGAAAGGCTGTAGAGGGTCGGGAGTGCTCGTTAAATCCGATGGGAAATGGCAAATTAAACACTATGTTTTATCGATGACCGTTCCCAACGACAATACCAACGCCGTGATTCAACTCAAAGAAAAAGCCGAGTCCATTTTATTGCAATCCAAGTCGCTTAAATCAGCACAATAAATTTAGCGCACGTCAATGTCGTGTTGTTGCAACATCTCGAGCATCACTTGTGTCATGCTGGCTAAATCAAATTGGTGGTTCCAACCCCAATCATTTCGCGCATAGTTGTCGTCAATACTGGCAGGCCAACTGTCTGCAATTTTTTGACGAAAATCGGGTTGGTAACTGATGGTGAAATCGGGGAGGTGTTTGGTAATTTCGGCCGCAATTTCTTTTGGAGTAAAACTCATGGCCGCCAAATTGTAGGATGAATGGATGCTCAAGTTAGTGGCATCCGCTTGCATGATGGCAATCGTTGCCCGAATCGCATCGTCCATATACATCATCGGCATTTTGGTATTTTCGGACAAAAAACATTCATAGCTTCCTTGTTTGAGCGCTTTATGGAAAATATCTACCGCATAATCGGTTGTTCCGCCACCTGGAGGGGTACTCCAACTGATTAAACCAGGGTAGCGAATGCTGCGCACATCAACCCCAAAGATGTTGTGGTAATATTCGCACCAGCGTTCGCCCGCTTGTTTGCTTATTCCGTAAACCGTAGAAGGCTCCATAACAGTATACTGTGGCGTTTGTTCTTTGGGTGTAGTAGGGCCAAAAACGGCAATACTGGAAGGCCAAAATATCTTTTTAATTTTTTTAGCTTTTGCCAAATTCAACACGTGAAACAAGGAATTCATGTTCAAGTCCCAGGCAAAGGCAGGGTTTTTCTCTGCTGTAGCCGAGAGCAAGGCCGCCATTAAATAGACATCGGTAATTTGATGTACTTCTACCAAATGCTCAATTTGATTAAAATCTAAAGCATTCACCACCTCAAAAGGACCAGAATTGACTACGTCATTGTTTAATTTTCGGATGTCAGAAGCAATCACGTTTTCTACCCCATAAAGGGCTCTGAGCTGGTGGGTGAGTTCGGTGCCTATTTGTCCACAAGCGCCGATAATCAATATTTTTGGAGTCATGTATTCATTGTTTTCGAGAGCAAATATAACGTTTTCGTAAAGTAAAAAATCACCCTTTTTAATGTTCATTCCTGTTTTTTACTTTCGTTTTACCTTTGTAACTTTGGCCTTCAATTGTATTCCCATGAAAATCCCATCTTTTGTCTGTGTAGCCGCTTTTTGTGTGGCATTTGCCTGCCAAAAAGACAACGAGCAACTGCGTGTGGCACGACAAAAAGATGTCCTTCGTAAAGAACAAGTTTTTCAAAAAATTAACCAAGCTTGGCAGTTTAGCATTCCCAGCTTGTCTCCAAATACGCAGCGATTTACAAGTTCTTGGAATGATTTATTTGTCTTAACCAATGAGTTAAACAAAAAACCCAAAAGTACCTTGGGCGCCTTTCAAAAAAAGGCCCGCTTGCTTTCTCAAAAATCAGTTGTGTTGGGCAACACGATTCCCTTGGTATTCAACAAACCCGAAATCAAAAGTAGAATTGCGGTGCTCACTACCAAATTCAACCAAATCAACTTGTATATCCACGTCACTCCTATACAAGACCAAAAAGTAGTTTCGCTCATTTCCGATGTCAATATAGAACTCAAAGCCTTGTATTTGCAGTTGGATGAAATTGTGCGAAAAAGCGAAATTCCTACCGAAGAAGGCGAAACCGAAATGAAACAAATGCTCGATACTACCCGCGCCATTCCTTCCAAATAACTGCCTAAATTTTGAGTAATCCACTCCTTAATCTGTACGAGAAATCACCCAAAGTGACTCAACTTGTGGCAGCAATTCGTCCACAAGCCCGATTGCAACTCAGCGGTTTGGTTGGATCATCATTCTCCTTGGTACTGCAAGCCGTTTTTAAACAATCAGCGCTGCCGTTTTTATTGGTGGTGAATGACAAAGAAGAGGCCGCCTATTATTTGAATGATCTTGAACAATTGTTGGGCGCTGAGGATGTGCTGTTTTATCCTGGATCGTATCGCCGTCCTTACCAATTAGAAGATACCGACAACGCCAATGTGTTGTTGCGGGCCGAGGTGCTCAACCGCATTCATTCGCAACGCAAACCCGCTTGCATCGTAACTTATCCCGAAGCGCTGTTTGAAAAAGTGGTGACCAAAAAAGAGCTCGACAAAAACACTTTAAAAGTGGCTGTGGGCGATCAGTTGTCCATAGATTTTGTAAACGAAATCTTGTTTGAATACGAATTTAAACGCGTCGATTTTATCTCTGAACCGGGCGAATTCTCCGTGCGCGGCGGAATCGTCGATGTGTTTTCGTTTTCCAATGATCATCCCTACCGCATCGAGTTTTTTGGCAACGAAGTAGACAGCATCCGCAGCTTTGATGTAGAAACGCAATTATCCATCGAAAAGCAAAAGAAAATCACCATCATCCCCAATTTGGAGAATAGTTTTTTTCAAGAAAACCGAGAGAGTTTTTTGAATTTTATCTCGCCTTCCTCTGTGGTAGTCTTGCAAGATACCGAGATGTTGGTGGCCAAAATAGACACGCTTTTTGCCAAATCCCAAACCGCTTATGCCGCGTTGCAAAGCACTATAAACCGCGTTTCGCCTGAAAAACTCTTTTTACAATCGGCCGATTTTTTAAAAAAAGTATTGGATTTTCCGGTGATCGAGTGGGCCAACAAACCCTTCTTTGCCTGCACCCAAAATACGGCCTTTGTCACCCAGCCGCAGCCGTCGTTCAACAAGCAATTTGATTTGTTGTTAACCAATTTGAGCGACAACCACTACAAGGGATTTACCAATTATTTGCTGTGTTCAAACGCCTCACAAGCCAACCGATTTCACTCCATTTTTGCCTCCTTAGACGAGGCCAACCACGAAGACATCCGCAAGCATTACCAAACGCTGGTGTTTCCGTTGTACCAAGGATTTGTCGATACCGAATACCAGTTTACCTGCTACACCGATCACCAAATTTTTGAGCGTTACCACAAGTTTTCGATCAAAAATGGCTTTTCCAAAAAGCAAACCATCACGCTCAAAGAGTTGACCTCCTTGGCCATTGGCGATTACGTAACCCACATGGATCACGGCATTGGGAAATTTGGCGGATTGCAAAAAATACAAGTTGAAGGCAAAACCCAAGAAGCCATCAAGTTGGTGTATGCGGATAATGATATTGTGTATGTGAGCATCCATTCGCTGCACAAAATCTCCAAATACAACGGTAAAGACGGGGCGCCGCCCAAAATATACAAATTGGGATCGGGTGCATGGAAAGCCTTGAAACAAAAGACCAAGGCCCGCGTCAAACACATCGCGTTCAATCTGATTCAGCTCTATGCCAAACGCCGATTGGAAAAAGGCTACCAATATGCCCCCGACAGTTATTTACAAGCCGAGCTAGAAAGTTCGTTCATCTACGAAGACACCCCCGATCAGCTCAAAGCCACCCAAGACATCAAACTCGACATGGAGAGCGATCGCCCCATGGATCGATTGGTGTGTGGTGATGTGGGATTTGGCAAAACCGAAGTAGCCATTCGTGCTGCGTTCAAAGCCGTAGACAATGGCAAACAAGTGGCCATTTTGGTGCCCACAACCATTTTAGCTTACCAGCATTTTCGCACCTTTACCGAGCGACTCAAAGACATGCCGGTTTCGGTTGATTACGTCAATCGATTCAGAACCGCTAAACAAAAAACGCAAACCTTGCAAAACCTCGCTGAGGGCAAACTCGATATCATCATTGGCACCCACCAATTGGTCAATAAAAATGTGGTGTTTAAAAATCTAGGCCTGTTGATTGTAGACGAGGAGCAAAAATTTGGCGTGAATGTAAAAGATAAACTCAAAACCATTGCAGCCAATATTGACACGCTCACTTTAACCGCTACGCCTATACCACGTACGCTGCAGTTTTCACTTATGGCAGCTCGCGATTTATCGGTCATCACCACACCGCCGCCCAATCGCTATCCCATTGAAAGTTCGGTGGTGGGCTTTAACGAAGAGCTCATTCGCGACGCAATTTCCTATGAAATTCAACGCAACGGCCAGGTGTTTTTTATCCACAACCGCATCGAAAACATCAAAGAAGTAGCCGGAATGATTCAGCGTTTGGTGCCCGATGCCAAAGTGGGTGTGGGCCACGGACAAATGGACGGGAGCAAACTTGAAGAATTGATGTTGGCTTTTATGAATGGCGAATTTGATGTCTTGGTGGCTACGACCATCATCGAAAGCGGTTTGGATGTGCCCAATGCCAATACGATTTTCATCAACAACGCCAATAACTTTGGCCTCTCTGATTTGCACCAAATGCGGGGCAGGGTAGGCCGAAGCAACAAAAAAGCCTTTTGTTATTTCATCTGTCCGCCCTATTCGGCCATGACCGAGGATGCCCGCAAACGCATTCAGGCCTTGGAGCAACACAGCGATTTGGGCAGCGGATTTAACATTGCCATGAAAGATTTAGAAATTCGTGGCGCAGGTGATTTATTGGGTGGCGAGCAAAGCGGGTTTATCAATGAAATTGGCTTTGAGACCTACCAAAAAATCATGAATGAGGCCATTGAAGAGCTCAAAGAAAACGAGTTCAAGGACTTGTATGCCAGCGACGAAGATCTCGACACCAAAACCTACGTCAAAGAAATGCAGTTGGACACCGATTTTGAGTTGCTATTCCCAGACGATTACATCAACTCGATTACCGAACGCTTGAATCTATACAACGAGTTGAGTCTTATAAAAGATGAAGAATCTTTGTTGGCCTTTGAAACCAAACTGATCGATCGTTTTGGGCCTTTGCCAAAACCGGCCATTTCGTTGTTGAGCAGCATGCGCATCAAATGGATTGCCACCCAACTCGGCATCGAAAAACTGGTTTTGAAACAAGGAAAAATGATTGGCTATTTTATTGCCGATCAAAACAGTGATTTCTATGCTTCGGCACAATTTCATCGGGTGTTGCAGTTGGTACAACAGCAGGCCCAACATTGCAAACTCAAAGAAAAACAAACGCCAAATGGCTTACGCTTGTTGCTCACTTTTGAGCATGTAAAATCCATTCGCGCTGCTTTGCAATACATGCAATTGTTGGCCTAAAAAAAATCCAGCACTTAGGCTGGATTTCTTACTTAGTATTTTACGATTTTAAAATGTACTTCTTGGCTTTCGAATTGCAAGCTGACGAGGTAGGTACCCGGTGTAAATCCGGATAAATCCAATTGATCTTCGTTAGCTGTTTTTGATTTTTGCAGCAACACTTGGCCCATTACATTGGTTACCGTAAGCTGAGAAAAAGCAGTTTTGGATTGAATGTTTACTTTTCCAGTCGTGGGGTTTGGCGCATAGGTAAAATCAATAAATGATTCAAATCCGGTAGCTCCCAAATTGTTTAAACAGGCAACAGTTGCTTCATACCCGGGAGTAACTACGGCTCCATCTGAGGTAAATTTTAGCGTCAATGATCCATCCGCTGCAGTAGACTCAAAAGGTCCAGGAATGCTGTTTCCAGTAAATCCTCCGTTGCTGAGGTCCGTTGCTGAGGTGGAGTTTCCATCGTAGATATACAAATAATCCCAATCTAGTTCAAGGTCGAATGCGTTAAACGTGAGTTGAATTTTTTTGTTTGGTAAATTGGGAATCAAAACGCGTACATAGGTTTCAGAATCGGTATAATCTGCTTCAACGCCTCCTGTATCGGTAAGAATTACTCCGTTGCAATAATTTGCTCCTGTGGCAATTACAGTTTGTCTATTGGCCGACTCTAAACCAAATTCGCAAACAGGTCTCACCCGAATGCGGTAAAACGTATTGGGAGTCAAGTTGGTAAAAGTGTAGGCGTTAGAAGTTACAGCAATCCAATTGATTGGCTCTCCGGTGAATGTGGAGGCCGACACTTCCCAATTTGAATTTAAGGCATCGGTCCAGGCAACCTCCGCGCTTGTTGAATCTGAGTTGATGACCTCAATTGAGGAAACGGTATTGATGCAGGTGTTGATACAGTCCGTGCTTAAGCAGGTTGATCCATTTACCGTGCTTAGTATAAGTGCTGCTGGTTGAGGGCCAAATCCGTTGCTAAAACTAATGCCGGCATTGGTGAGGTGACAATAACTCATGATGGTCCCTTTTACCGCGCTCGAAGGAATTGGTGCTTGAGGACAATCTCCTTCAGAGTAGCCAGCTTGTTGTCCACAACCGTCAATGGCTGTGTCATTGTCGTTCCAATAACAGCCGTGCGTGTGTGGCGAACCCAGCAAATGACCAAATTCATGCGAAATTACTTGTATGGTCCAGGAGTAGGTTGGTACGGTACCAAAACTGGTGGTTACATCCGAATAACTGAAATTGTCTTGAGAACACAATCCATTTATTGTAATGGCTACCCCGCCTAATCCCCCCGGATCAATTCCCACCAATTGGCCAACATCCCCATCAAAAACAGGCCTAACCTCATTGAATTTATACAAGTAATCGGAAGACGATGATCCGATGCCGTCATAGGGATCTGGAGTAGTCCAAATAAAAATATTTTTGATTGCAAGACTGATTCCGTCATTGGCAAAGAGGGTTTGCACGTTGTTAAACACCGAAGTCATCCAATTGGTCGTTGAGGTTGTATTGCTGTCATTTGCTTCATACAAATCGAAATCAATTTCAAAGTAAATGGTCACACAGCGTTCGCTATTGGGTTGTGCATTTCCGATTTTTGGCGATTGAACTGTCGCCGATTCTTTTGCAGCACATTTAAAATCATGTAATACCTTCAGGTCACTGTCTGCATACACAATGTATAGTTCGCTGTTGTCGAGTTTCCCAACAACGATATTTCCTAAGTCGTTGCTTGAAATAATGCCGTTGAGTTCATTGGCAAAAAAGTTAAAGGAAACAACAGAATTAGGGTTGTTTTTTAGTATTCCTCGGTAGTACACTCCAGGGTTGTAGGCGGTGTTTTTTTGCACATCGGTATCCAAATGAAAACCCTCGGCAATTGGATTAACTTGATACAGTTGCACTACAAGCTCGCTATTTTGATGCGGGATAGTCAATTCGATATATTCCTTTTTTTGTTCTACTATCGCTGCAACAGCCGTAGAATTTAATCTGAAATAATTGGCTTTTTCAATCACTGCATTCACCGCTGGATTTGGGGTGTATGCAATAGATTCTGCTACAGAAAATGGAGTGAAAACAGTATTCGCAGTATGGAGTTGTTTGATTTTTTTAGCGATTTCTTGCTGAGAAAAACCAGTAAAACCAATTATAGAAACAAGGATAATGAGAAAATTTTTCATAGCGAAAGAGATTGTGTAATGGGTTCAAATATAGGAAATATGCGCACATTTAGGTGTTTTTTCCAGCAATCAAAAATGATAAAAGGCATTTTCAAGGTGTTCTAAACTGGGTTTTTCGTTCGGATTTGTGGATTTGGGCATGGTGATGGCTATGATGTCAAACCGCACTTCTACATCTAGATTTTGTTGTTCTATGTAGGCTGAAACGGCTTTGACCATCAGATGAATTTTTTTTGGAGTGACAAAATCTTGTGGGTCACCAAAGTGGGCCGAAGTTCTGGTTTTTACTTCAATTACCGCCAAGGTATTTCCGAGTTGCGCCAAGATATCGACCTCGGCTTTTTGAAAGGTCCAATTGGTGTGCAACACAGTATAGCCTTTTTGTAGCAGATGTGCTACAGCCAGTGATTCACCTTGTTTGCCCAATTCATTGTGTGCAGCCATTAGTCAATATGCAATTGTGTGCCCGATTTTGTAACAGTTAATCTTGCATTTTTCCCAAATGGCAAGGCGCGATTATCGGCTATGTGTCCCGCTGGGAAATGATAGACGATAGGAATATTCAATGGGCTTAAATGCTCGGCAAGAATTTCATAGGCCGATTTTCCCCATGGAATTTCGTTGTCGTGCATTTGGCTGAATGTGCCAACAATGACACCCTTGAGTTGAGTAAACAATCCACTTCGTTTTAACCCCATACACATTCGGTCTAGATGGTACAAGTATTCGTCTAAGTCCTCGATAAACAATAATTTACCAACGCCATCTACCTGAGAGGCAGAGCCCATCAAGCTATACAAAATGGATAAATTGCCGCCCATCAATTCGCCGGTTGCCGAGCCTAATTGGTTCTCGGGTTGATAAGGCAATTCATAGTTTAAAGGCTCGTTAAATAAAATTTTTCGCAAAGATTCGAGTGCATCAGGGCTGGCTTTTTCAACGTTTACAGGCATTAATCCATGAATGGAGCTGAATCCCAATTGGTGTAAATGCGCATGTAAAACCGTGACATCGCTGAATCCGATGATCCATTTGGGCTGTTTTTTTAAGGGGCTAAAATCAACCAAATCAACCATACGAACAGTGCCGTATCCACCACGCACACACCAAATCGCCTTTATGTTGGGGTTTTCCAATTGCGCTTGCAAGTCGGCGGCGCGTTGGGCATCGGTGCCGGCCAATTGGTGGTTGTCGAGTCCAATGCTATGCCCAATTTGCACACGTAATCCCCATGATTCAAGTAGCTCAATGGCGGGTTGTAAATTGGGTAAAATATTTTTTCGGGCGGTAGCTACAATAGCCACTGTATCTCCCTGACGCAAGGCTTGGGCGTGAATCATGATTTCTTGTTTGAGACAAAGATATAAAAACCAATTTGTCAAGTTCATTTGTATGTAAAACACCCAAATTCATGGGCTGTTTTTTCAGTTAGGATCAGTCTAAACTCTCAATTCTATTGCTTATTTTTGCGAGGCAATTGGAAATTTTCCTTTTGTAATTAAACCATCTTTTATGTTAGCACACCCAAAACGATATACCATCACCGCGGCCTTACCTTATACCAACGGACCCATTCACATTGGACATTTGGCTGGCGTGTATGTTCCCTCTGATATTTATGCGCGCTATTTGCGGTTGCAACATCAAGACGTGGCTTTTATTTGCGGCAGTGACGAACACGGGGTAGCCATCTCCATGAAAGCCAAAAAAGAAGGCATTAGTCCTCAAGAAGTAATCGACAAATACGACGGAATCATTCGCCAATCCTTTATCGATTTTGGCATTTCGTTTGATAATTATTCCCGTACTTCCGCTAAAATTCACCACGAGACTGCTTCGGCCTTTTTCAAAAAACTATACGATAAGGGCGATTTTATCGAAGAAGTAACCGAGCAATTGTATGACGCCAAAGCCGATCAGTTTTTGGCCGATCGTTTTGTAACGGGAACCTGTCCCAAATGCAGCAACGAGGAAGCCTACGGCGACCAGTGCGAAAAATGTGGCTCTACGCTTAATGCAACTGATTTAATCAATCCCAAATCGACTATCACGGGAGAAACGCCTATTTTAAAATCAACCAAACACTGGTTTTTACCCTTGGATCGCTACGAAGCTTTTTTGAAAGAGTGGATCCTAGTTGGACACCAAAAAGACTGGAAAACCAATGTGTTGGGCCAAGTAAAATCCTGGATCGACGACGGTTTGAAACCCCGTGCGGTAACCCGTGACTTAGACTGGGGAATTGACGTCCCGGTAGAAGGTGCCCAAGGCAAAAAACTCTATGTATGGTTTGATGCGCCCATTGGCTATATCTCCGCCACCAAAGAGTGGGCCGCTCGCGAAGGCAAAGACTGGGAACCTTATTGGAAATCAGCCGATACCAAATTGGTACACTTCATTGGCAAGGACAATATTGTGTTTCACTGCATTATTTTCCCTGCGATGCTCAAAGCCGAAGGCAGTTTTATTTTGCCCGATAATGTTCCGGCCAACGAGTTTTTGAATTTGGAAGGCAATAAATTATCGACCTCCAAAAACTGGGCGGTTTGGCTGCATGAATACTTACAAGATTTTCCGAATCAGCAAGATGTGTTGCGTTATGCCTTAACGGCGAACGCCCCTGAAACCAAAGACAATGACTTTACTTGGAAAGATTTCCAAGCGCGAAACAACAACGAATTGGCCGCCATATATGGAAACTTTGTCAATCGTGTGGTGGTACTCACCCAAAAATACTACGACGGGGTAGTTCCAACTCCCTCAGCATTTTCAGACATCGATTTACAAGTTCTTTCGGAACTGCGCGCCTATCCAGCCGTGATTTCGAGCTCTATAGAACGCTTCCGTTTTAGAGAAGCCCAAGGCGAAATGATGCAAGTGGCTCGATTAGGCAACAAATATTTGGCCGACGAAGAACCTTGGAAAGTCATCAAAACTGACCCCGAACGCGTGAAAACGCAATTGTATGTAGCACTTCAAATTGCAGCGGCCTTACAAGTATTGTGTGAGCCCTTTTTGCCTTTTACAGCCCAAAAATTAGGACACATCCTTCAATTGAAAAGCCCTGATTGGAATGCCGTAAGCCAGGAGGAAGTGCTTCTTCCAGCAGGTCACAGCATAGGTGACGCTCAAATTTTGTTTACTCAAATTGAAGATGCCACTATTCAACAGCAAATCGATAAATTAGAAGCCAGTAAAGTAGCCAATGCCGCCGAAAACAAAACAATTCTTTCTCAAAAAGAGTTTGTTGCCTTTGATGACTTTGCTAAAATGGACCTGCGTGTAGGGACTATTTTAGAAGCCGAAAAAATGCCCAAGGCCAATAAATTACTGGTCTTGAAAGTAGACACCGGAATCGATCAGCGCACAATCGTTTCGGGCATTGCGGAACATTTCACGCCCGAAGAAGTAGTGGGTCAAAAAGTCACTGTTTTGGTTAATCTAGCTCCCCGAAACTTGCGTGGCGTTGAGAGTCAAGGCATGATTTTAATGACCACAAATGCCGAAGGTAAATTGGTATTTGTAAACCCTGCATCCGAAACCCCAAATGGAGAAACAATTAATTAAAACAGTCAAGAATTTACCTTTTGCAACCCTAGTTACCTATTTGGTCGCTTTGGCTTTTTGGCAATTATTATTTTCAGAAAATTCAGTGCTCAGCCCGGTTCTTTGGGAAATACACACCATTTTTACCAGTGTTTTGTTGTTTTTTATTTTGATGAATTATGGACTCAATCCCAAATTATTCGACATCATAAAAATTGTTTTTCGCATTTTAATAAAAGTTTGGTTTGTGATTTTTATTGCGTTTTCCATGCATAAAAATTTGTTTGACGTTAAAGGTTTTGTGCTTACTGCCACCTTTGTTTTTGGTTATTTAGAGGGATTTATTGACCTCAATTCCTGGCTCAACAACCCCAGTACCTCCTTTGTTTATGATTTTTTCCACTCGACTAATTCTCCAAAAAACAGACTTACACTTTGCATTTTAGGCATTTCTTGGATTCATATTTTTTCAGCTTGTATTGCCGGTATTTATTTTTCAATTAACTAAGTATGGATCTTCATGTGATTGCCTTTGATGCCGACGACACCTTGTTTGTGACTGAACCTTATTTTCAGAAAAGCGAACAGACATTTTGTGATTTATTGGCCGATTATTTACCCAAACACGAATTGGAAAAAGAGTTGTTTCGTTTAGAAATGCAAAACTTAGATCGTTACGGATATGGCATTAAGGGCTTTATTTTGTCTATGATTGAAACCGCTTATGAAGTGTCAAACCACACTATTTCGTCCTCAACTATTGCTAAAATTATTGACTTGGGCAAAGAAATGTTACAACAACCGATTGAGCTCATAGATGGAGTAGAATACACCTTACAATCCTTACACGGGCGCTATAAATTAATCGTTGCTACCAAAGGCGATTTGAAAGACCAACAACGCAAATTACACGATTCTGGGCTTGGGCATTATTTTCATCACATTGAGGTCATGGCAGACAAACAAGTACTCAATTACCAAAAATTGTTGCAACGCTTAGAGGTGGCTCCCCAAAATTTTATGATGATCGGCAATTCGCTTAAGTCGGATGTAATTCCTGTACTAGAAATGGGAGGTTATGGTGTTCATGTGCCTTTTCACGTAACCTGGGAACACGAAAAGATATCGCACCAAGTCGTTCACCCTAACTTTACCGCGATTGAGCAACTCCCTGATTTATTGACGTTTATTCCGTAACCAGATGAAACAAAAAATAGATTTAGCCACATGGAGCCGAAAGGAGCATTTTGCCTTTTTCAGCACATTTGAAGAACCTTTTTTTGGCCTCACGACCCAATTGGATTGTGAAAACGCTTACCATAAAGCCAAGTCACTTGGCATTCCCTTTTCCACTTACTATTTACATAAAACACTTGTCGCGGTTAACGAAAACAAAGCTTTTCGACTTAGAATTGACGGAGATGAGGTTGTTGAGTTTTCAGCGATAAATGGATCGGCTACCGTGCTACGCGCAGATAAGACGTTTGGGTTTTCTGAAATAAAATACAACTCTGACCTTTTTGTTTTTAATCAAAACGCAATTGAAGAAATAGAACGCGTTCAACAAACTACGGGCTTATTTACCCGCGAGTTTTCCCCTAACGTGATTCATTTTTCATCTTTGCCTTGGATTTCATTTACGTCTATTTCTCATGCTCGAAGCTTTACTTTGCCCGACAGTTGTCCCAAAATCTCCTATGGAAAAATGAGTGTTGAGGTATCTGGCAAACGCAGCATCCCTTTTTCAATTCATGTTCACCATGGCTTGGTTGACGGCTATGATGTGGGTGTCTTCGTAAATCGATTGCAAGATCTTTTAAACGAACACTAACCAGAAAGCATCAAGAAGCGACAAGCCTGCCGCTTCTTTAAAACTACTTTTACAACAAGCAAATTTCTCCGACTTGGATTTCAGTGATGAATTTCTTATCACCATTCTTATCTTCATACGATCGGTGTGTGAGTTTCCCGTCTATAGCAAGCTCTTTGCCTTTGGTCACGTATTTTTCCAAAATCTCTGCGGTTTTTCCCCAGGCGGTGATGCGATGCCATTCGGTTTGTTCGACTTTGTCTCCGTTGTCTTTGTAGTAGACTTCGTTGGTGGCTAATGTTAAAGCAGCTAATTTCTTACCGCTTTCTAAGGTTTTGATTTCTGGGTCACTTCCTGCGTTTCCAATCAGTTGTACCCGGTTGCGTAAATTACTCATGGCGTTTAAAAAAGTTAAAGTTGATAAATGATGATGTTGACGATCAACGAGGCAAATGTGCGAATGGTTCTGGAATGAACTCGTGTAGTATCCGTTTGCTTTCGACTGTATGTGTTTGTAATCGGTTGTAATTGAAAAAAATACTACATTTGATTTGCTTCTGGAGTTTATCCCAAGCACCATCTATACTCGCCAATTTAATTTTATATGCCATGAAAAACTGTTTAGAATGCCACGACAAAATTGTGGGTCGTGAAGACAAAAAATTTTGCTGTGATGGCTGTCGCAGCGCCTTCAATAACCGATTAAACAAAGACAGCACCAATTTAATGCGCAACATCAATCACATTTTGCGTAAAAATTTTAGGATTTTATCGGAGTTAAATCCCGAGTCAAAAGCCAAAACAACACGGAATAAATTAATACATCGCGGATTTGATTTTACCTACTTTACGCACGTCCTGCAGACTAAAACAGGGAACAGGTATTGTTTTTTGTATTCTCAAGGCTATTTGTGTTTGGAAAATGATCTGATTTTACTGGTTAAAAAAGACAGTCTTTTATGAAAAAAATATATACTGCAGTAGCCACCTTGCTTTGTTTTTCGGCAGCCTTATTGGCCAATAGCATTCAAGCGCCCAAAGACACCCTAAAATCCGTGACTAAATGAAAACAATAGCCCTTTTAGGTTGTGGTTGGCTTGGCTTTCCCTTGGCACAACAGCTTTTGCAAGCCGGTTTTCGGGTCAATGGTTCAACGACTACATCGGGTAAAATTTCCCAACTGACTCAAGCAGGGATAACGCCTTATTTATTGGAACTGAATGCCCAAACTGCTTTAGGCGATTGGTCTGGATTTTTGGCCGAGGCCGAGGTATTAGTTGTGGCCATTCCGCCCCAATTGAGACGTGCAGAACCAGAAGATTTTGTAGCCAAAATGCACCTTTTACGGCAAAAGTTAGAACGTTCAAATTGTAAAAAAGTCTTGTTTATCAGTTCCACCTCGGTGTATCCCGATTACAATCAATTGGCGATAGAATCCGACACCAATGGGTTTGATTCACAATTGGTACATGCAGAAAATCTTTTTTTATTGGCTGATTTTTGTCAAACCACCGTAATTCGTTTTGGCGGATTAATTGGCGCTGACCGGCATCCAGTGCGATATTTGGCCGGGCGAACGCAACTCGAAAACCCAGAAGCGCCCATCAATTTGATACACCAAGATGATTGTTTGGCTATCCTCCACCACTGCATCCAGCTTCCGTTTGAAAACGAAGTGTACAACGCAGTGGCACCCTATCATCCTACTCGTGTGGTCTATTATACCCATATGGCCCGCGAGTTACAGTTGCCAATTCCTGAATTTGATTTCAGCAAAGCCTCAGTAGGCAAAACCGTTTCGAGCGAGAAACTCGTTACCCAACTCGATTATACTTTTCTAAAACCAAGGCTATAAAAAAACCCCAAGCATCTAGTTTGGGGTTTTGATTGTTATAGAATCTTGGATTACCAGATTTTTACACGTTTTTCGGGGGTTACATACATCCCGTCGCCTTCTTTGATATTGAACGCATTTTGGAACGTATCCAAGTTCAACAAGGGCACATAAGCGCGGTACATACCTGGCGAGTGCGGATCAGTTTTTACTTGATTTTTCAAGGCTTCGTCGCGGATTTTGCTTCTCCAAATGGTCGCCCATGAAATAAACAAACGTTGTTCTGGAGTGTATCCGTCAATCAATCCAGGGTTGCCATTTTCTTTCAAATACAATTGCAAACCGTCATAAGCGGCATTGATTCCACCCAAATCTCCAATGTTTTCACCCAAGGTAAATTTACCGTCTACGTGAATCCCGGGCAAGGGTTCCAATGCCGAATATTGATCTGCTAAGGCCGTACCCAAATCGGTAAATTGCTTTAAATCAGCTTCAGTCCACCAATCGATGAGGTTTCCGTCTGCGTTGTAGGTGGCGCCTTGGTCGTCAAAACCGTGAGAGATTTCGTGGCCAATTACCGCACCAATTCCACCATAATTTACAGCCTCATCGGCTTTGTAATCGTAGAAAGGCGGTTGCAAAATAGCCGCTGGGAATACAATTTCGTTGTACGAAGGATTGTAATAGGCGTTTACCGTTTGTGGAGACATACCCCATTCGCTTTTGTCAACAGGTTTGCCCAATTTGTCTAAGTCTTTTGCCCATCCCCATTTTGAAACGGCACGCAAGTTTTCGAAATAAGATCCACCGTTGGCAGCACTTTTCACATCCAACGTGCTGTAGTCTTCCCATTTGTCAGGGTAGCCAATTTTGATGGTCAATTTGTTTAATTTTTCAACCGCTTTGGTTTTGGTCTCAGCAGACATCCAGGTGAGGTTGTTGATGCGCATTTCATAAGCACGCATCACATTTTTGATCATTTTGTAGGCTTTGTCTTTGGCTTCAGCCGGAAACATTTTGTCTACGTATAATTTTCCTAAGGCTTCGCCTACCGTTCCATTTACTACCTGTAACGCTTTTTCGTTGCGCGGTCTTTGTTTGATCGCGCCGGTCAAGGCTTTTCCGTAAAACTCCCAGTTGGCCGTTTCAATATCGGTTGACAATTGTCCAGCTGCTCCTCGCAACAACATCCAACGCATATAGGCTTTCCATGCGTCTACATTGTTTTCGGTAAACAAGGTTTGCAAGCCTTTCATGTATTTGGGCTGTGTAACGATAATGGTATCCACTTTGGTAAAACCAACTCCTTTTAAATAGGTATTCCAGTCGATGGCTGGAGTAAGCGCATTTAAATCAGCTATAGCTGTTGGGTTGTATTGTATTTTACTGTCGCGACGTTCTACACGGTCTAAGCGAGGCACTGACATTTGTATTTCCAAGGCCAAAATTTTGTCGGCATTGGCTTGCGCTGCAGCGGGAGATTCGCCCAAGAACTGCAACATTTTGGCTACGTGCAACACATATTTTGCTCTTTTTTCTTTTGAATCGGCATCTTCTGATACGTAGTAATCGCGGTCAGGCAATCCCAAAGAGCCTGGTCCTAAGCTCACCACGTTGCGGTTGCTGTCTTTTTCATCAGCACCTACACCTACGCCAAAAAATCCTACACTTCCGCCATCGGCTTCGGTTTGCATCATTAATTTTTGCAAATCAGCTACATTTTTTACGGCATCAATTTGAGCCAAATACGGTTTCAATGGCGCAATTCCTTGTTTGTTACGTGCAACCGTATCTAAGGCTGATTGATACATAAGAATTGCTTTTCCTTGATCGGAAGTGGGTTTGTATTTTCCGCTTTTGGTTGCTTCGGCCAAGATGGCCAATACGTCTTTGTCGGTGTTTTGACGCAATTCGTCAAAGCTTCCCCAACGGGTTTTGTCTTTTGGAATTTCTGTTTTGTCGAGCCACGTTCCGTTTACAAAACGAAAGAAATTGTCGCTGGGTTTAACGGTTAAATCCATGTAGGACAAATTAATTCCAGGAGCTTTTTTGGCAGCCTTGTCTTGGGCTTGCGCGGTGCTTAGACCAAAAATTGCCGGCAACACCAATAAGGTTAGTTTTTTGAATTGTATTTTCATTTGAATTGATTTTAGTGTCACAAAAATATCGATTCTTGCCATATAAACTGTTAAAATACAAAATAATATCAGCGCCAATCCCGGTTCAAAATCAGTTGTATTTTGTAGTTTTGACGAAAATTTTTCATGCTTCGCTATTTTAAACAGTTCCGCATTTTCTTTTTGGTTTTAGGTGTTATTTCGGTGGTAATTATCAGTTTATTTTACCGTGCATTAACTCCAAAAAAATCCTTACCCATTTACAATCCCGCCGATGTAAACCCCGAATTGGTAGACAGTACGGTGCAGTTTATTCGCAAATACCACAAAATTCCGGCCTTTTCGTTTGTGAACCAAAACGGAAAAATCATCACCGATAAAACCTACGAAGGCAAAATTTATGTGGCCGATTTCTTTTTTACCACCTGTGGTTCCATTTGCCCCAAAATGACCAATAATATGGCTTTGGTGCAAGATGCATTCGTGAACGATTCACGGGTGATGCTGTTGTCGCATACCGTGTTTCCCGAAATTGATTCGGTGTCGGTGCTCAAAAAGTATGCAGAGGAAAAAGGAGTAGACGACCGCAAATGGAATTTGGTTACCGGCGATAAAAAGGAAATTTACAGCTTGGCTAGAAAAGCCTATTTGGCCGTAAAACTCGGTAAACCCAGCGAATTGTATGACATGGTGCATACCGAGAATTTTGTGTTGGTCGACAACCAAAAACGTGTCCGTGGCTTTTATGACGGAACAAAAAAAGAAGAAATCGAGCGCCTCATTGCCGACATTCATTTTTTATTAGATGAGGAATAAAAACAACGCGAAAACTGATAAATATCAGATGCAGTTTTAATTTTATACCTACTTTTGCAATCTTAATTCAATCTAAATAAGCGTTGCAAATTACCATTGACCAGTTAAAAAAAGGCGAAAAAGCCACCATCACCCAATTTGACGTGGAAGCAATTCCATTGAAACTACTGGAAATGGGTTGTTTACCTGGGAATTCGGTTGAGTTAGTGCAAATAGCCCCTTTTGGAGATCCTTTGCTGCTTAACATTAGCGGCTCACATTTGGCCATTCGTTTAGAAACCGCAAGCCAAATTCAAGTCACACGAGACGAAATTAGTTCAAAATAAGCCGTATGCAATCGATACAAGTCGCGTTAATTGGCAATCCCAACACCGGTAAAACCTCGGTGTTTAACCAATTAACAGGACTCAAACAACAAGTGGGTAATTACCCGGGCATTACGGTCGAGAAAAAAGTAGGCCAGTGTGTGTTGTCTGAATCCTGTGCCGCCACGGTACTTGATTTGCCAGGAACCTATAGTTTAAACGCCAGTTCAATTGATGAAAACGTAGTCATTGAGCTGTTGCTCAACAAAAAAGACCCCAATTTTCCTGACGTCATCGCTGTGATCACCGATGTCGAAAATTTGAAACGCAATTTGTTGTTGTTTACCCAAATCAAAGACTTGGAACTCCCTACGGTTTTAGTCATCAACATGGCTGACCGAATGATCCCAAAAGGAATTAGCCTCGATATTCCCTACTTGGAAGCGCAATTGCAAACTAAAATTGTGCTCGTGAGTTCCCGAAAAGGAACCGGCATTGCCGAACTCAAACAGGTATTGGCCGATTACCAACAATTATCGATCACGCCATGTCTCAACGCTTCAAGTATTGATGAAGACTATTTTGGTCAGTTGCGTAAAGCGTTTCCCAATCAGCTGTTGTACAAATTGTGGTTGGTGATTACCCAAGATGTAAATTTCTTGAATCTTGAACGCAAAGAAATGCCCAATTCGTTTACCAAATCGCATGCCGATTTAAAGCGGATGCAACAAAAAGAAACCATCAAACGGTACCAATTTATCAATCAGGTGTTGGCTACAGGCCTACTAATTGATGCCGCTGTTGCCACAGATTTTAGAAGTAAATTAGACAAGGTACTGACGCATAGAATATGGGGTTATTTCATTTTTTTTGTGGTTTTATTTGTTCTTTTTCAATCCATTTTTGATTGGTCAAAAGTCCCCATGGACTTTATTGACAGCACTTTTGCTAGTTTGAGTTCAGTGGCAGACAAAAACCTTCCGCCGGGAGTGTTAACCAATTTAATTTCGCAAGGCATCATTCCTGGGATTGGTGGAATTTTAATCTTTATCCCTCAAATTGCCTTTTTGTTTTTGTTTATTTCCATATTGGAAGAAAGTGGTTACATGAGTCGCGTGGTGTTTTTGATGGACAAAATTATGCGGAAATTTGGCTTATCAGGAAAAAGCGTGGTGCCATTAATTTCGGGAACAGCCTGTGCCATTCCAGCTATCATGGCCACAAGAAATATTGAAAATTGGAAAGAGCGATTGATTATTATTTTGGTCACCCCTTTTACAACTTGTTCAGCCCGACTTCCCGTGTATGCTATTATAATTGGACTTGTAATTCCCGACGAACGCCTTTTTGGAATAATTAATTTGCAGGGGTTAACCTTGATGTTTTTGTATCTTTTGGGTTTTGGTTCAGCCATTTTTTCAGCCTATCTATTGAATAAAATTTTAAAGGTAAAAGGCAAATCATATTTTGTAATAGAAATGCCTAATTACAAATTGCCGCTATTTAAAAACGTGGTCATTAATGTTATTGAAAAGACCAAAGCCTTTGTTTTTGGAGCGGGAAAAATCATTTTAGCCATTTCCATTATTTTGTGGTTTTTAGCCTCAAATGGTCCAGGATCAAATTTTGAAAATGCGGAGCACATCATTACAACACAATACCGTACAACTGCTCAAGTTAGTGGCGAAACTAACATTCAAAACCAAATCAACGCCTATAAATTAGAGCATTCGTATATCGGTATTTTAGGAAAAACCATTGAACCAGCCATTCAGCCCTTGGGTTACGATTGGAAAATTGGCATCGCGGTAATTAGTTCATTTGCCGCAAGGGAGGTGTTTGTGGGGACTCTAGCCACCATTTACAGCGTGGGCGGAAGCGACAATGAAAACACCATCAACAACAAAATGAAAGCCGAAATAAATCCGATAACCAACGAAAAAGTCTTCAATTTTGCCTCTGGAATTTCGTTGTTGCTGTTTTATGCTTTTGCCATGCAATGCGCGAGCACTCTTGCCATTACTAAAAAAGAAACCAACAGCTGGAAATGGCCCTTAGCCCAATTATTCTTCATGAGTGGCTTGGCTTATTTTGTAGCCTTGATTGCCTATCAGGTGTTTAAATAAGCTCCTTTTTTTCTTTCCCTTTTTTTTGTAAAATTTCTTTATTTGTAATTTGTCTAAATAAAAATAAAGAGTACTTTTGTTGCCTAGAATTAATCTAAATAAGAAATGAAATATCTTTTTGTCGCTTCACTACTTGTCTTTTTTTCCAATGTGAGTATAGCCCAAGATAAATTTGAAGCTGAAGAAAATGATACGGTCAAAAGGTTAGCGCCAGTAGTTGTAATTGCCAAACAACAAAGCCCCGAAAGAATGCCTGAAGTCAAAGAAAATGTACTTTTTTCAGGCAAAAAAAACGAAGTACTCAAGCTGTCCAACATCAACGGAAATTTCACTACAAACAATGCCCGCGAAATATTTTCCAGAATACCAGGAGTAACCATTTGGGAAAACGAAGGCTCGGGCATACAAATAAATGTTGGTGTTCGTGGGTTAAGTCCAAACAGAAGTTGGGAATTGAACACCAGACAAAACGGCTACGATATTTCATCGGATGTGTTTGGCTATCCAGAAGCCTATTACAATCCACCCTTAGAAGCGGTAGAAACCATAGAATTGGTTCGTGGCGGCGCTTCCTTGCAGTTTGGCCCCCAGTTTGGCGGTATGTTGAATTATGTGCTCAAAAGGGAAAAGAAAAAGGAATTCTCGTTTGAAACACAAAACACCGTTGGCAGTTATGGCCTAATGAGCAGCTACAATGCTATTGGAGGGAGTTTTAAAAAATTCTCTTATTATGTGTACAATCAATCGCGTAGTGCCGATGGCTGGAGAGAGAATAGCGAATATACCATTAGAAACACCCATGCTTTTGCGGCATATCGGTTTACCGAAAACACCAAACTATCCATAGAATATACCAACATGGATTATCAAATGCAACAAGCTGGGGGTTTAACCGATGAACAATTTGCTGCAAATCCCAGACAATCGTTGAGAGAACGCAATTGGTTTGGAACTCCTTGGAATGTATTTGCTCTACAATTAGACACCAAAATAAACACTCAATTTTCTTCAAACACCAAGCTTTTTGGACTCATTGGCGAGCGAAATAGCGTGGGATTTACCGCCACATCCAACATAGAAGATGTAATTAATTCGGCCACCAACAATTACGCAAACCGAAGAGTAGACCGCGATTATTACAACAACCTTGGACTTGAAAATAGAAACATCTTTACCTACAAACTTGGAAAAATGAACAACAACCTTGCATTTGGTGTGCGTATCTACAAAGCCAATACCCAGCGCGTTCAAGACGGCAAAGGCTCTGCTGGTTCTGATTTTGATTTGTCTGTCGAAGGACGGTTTGCGCGGGATTTGCATTTTACAACCGAAAACACCGCCGTTTTTGCTGAAAATCAAATTAAGGTTGCCGAAAAATTTAGTGTTACTCCGGGCCTACGCTATGAGTACATAAAAAATACAGGATCAGGCCGATTTGGCATTAGTGGTGCAAACGACCTGGCTTTTCCTGACAAAACAATCTCACGTACGAAGCCATTGTTTGGGCTTGGCTTGGAATATAAATTTAGAACCACTAATGTGTACGCCAACATCACTCAAGCCTTTAGACCGGTGTTGTTTTCGGATATTACACCACCCGCAGTTACCGATGTAATTGACCCAAATCTGAAAGATGCCTCCGGGTTTAATGCCGATTTAGGCTTCAGAGGATTATTTAAAAATTATTTGAATTTTGATTTTAGCTTGTTTTACTTGAGCTACACCAATCGAATTGGCGGCATAAGACAATTTGTTAACAACGATCCAAATCAAGGCACATATATTTACAGAACCAATCTGGGAGAAACCGTAAATAAAGGGATTGAAGGATTCGCAAACCTAAATATTACCCGTTTATTTGGAATTGAAAAGCCCTACGGCAATCTAGATTTATTTGCTTCTGTGAGCTTTATCGACAGTCGCTATACTGATTTTAAAATATACAGCACAACAGGAACAGAAACTAATCTTTCGGGAAATCGCGTGGAAAACGCGCCACGATACATCCATAATTTTGGGCTTTCGTGGAGCAACAACAACATATCGACTACTGTGCAATATAGAATGTCTGGTCAAATTTTTACGGATGCAACCAATACAACCACCGCATCTGCTACGGGTGTTACCGGTCTTTTGGACGAATACCGTGTGTTGGATGCCTCAAGCGAATATACCTTCTTGAAAAACTACAACTTACGCGCGGGAATAAACAACGTCTTGAACGCCCAATATGCTACACGAAGAGCTGGAGGTTATCCTGGACCAGGGATCTTGCCTGGAGAAGGAAGAACGTTTTATATTTCAGTAGGAGCTAAATTTTAATTTCAATCGGGATACTTTTCGGATAACTTACTAACACTTGCTGCATGAATGTTCAAGAAATACTCGTTGTTGTTCTCCTTATCGGAGCTGTGGTTTTTTTGATTCGGAAATTTTTTTGGAAATCCAAGTCAACCAAAAACTGCGGCAACGGCGATTGTGGTTGTCCCTAACCCAAGGCCACGTCTAGCATCATCATCACAATAAATCCGCCGATAAATCCCAGCGTAGCAATGTCGGTATTTTTGTCTTGTTGGGTTTCGGGAATCACTTCTTCCACTACAACGAATATCATCGCGCCAGCTGCAAAAGCCAAAGCGTAAGGTAAAATAGGAATAAAAAACAGCACGGCAACCGCGCCCAACACACCCGCTACAGGCTCGACCAAGGCTGAAGATTGTCCATACATAAAACTTTTCCAACGACTCATTCCCATTCGGCGTAAGGGCATAGAAACCGCAATGCCTTCAGGGAAATTTTGAATGCCAATTCCAATAGCCAAGGTGACTGCGCCTGCAATAGAGGCTTCCGGAATTCCGGCAGCAACACCACCAAAAAGCACCCCAACCGCCAAACCTTCTGGAATATTGTGCAACGTAATGGCTAAAACCAATAGCGTTGTGCGTTGCCACGGTGATTTTACTCCTTCTGTTTCTTTAAAATTGATGTGTAAGTGAGGAAGAATTTTATCTAACCCAAAAATAAATAAAGCGCCCAAAGCAAATCCCACGGCCGCAGGAATTACTTTAACAAATCCTTCGCCTTTACTCATTTCAATGGCGGGCGCAAGCAAACTCCAAAAGCTGGCCGCAATCATCACTCCGCCCGTAAACCCAAGCATTCCGTCTAAGACTACTCGGTTCATGTTCTTAAAAAAGAAAACAAACGAAGCGCCCAAAGCCGTTAAAAACCACGTAAATAAAGTGGCGTATAAAGCGGCTAAAATGGGGTCAATACTCTCAAAATAATCTAATATTGATTGAAACATAATTATTGAACGTATAAGTTATTCGCTGTTTTATTAGACATTGTCATCATTTTTGAATTTACTTCCACGGTTAAGGTGTCGTCATAATTTTCTCTTTCTTTGACAATAAAAGTAGCACCCAACGCAATATTTTGTTTGTTCAAATATTGCAGAAAATCGGATGAAGAATTTTTTACGCCAATGCACAAATATTCCTTATTCAACGCTACTTCGGACAAGAGTAGTTTGTTGATTTTTTTAATTTCTCCCTTTTCATTGGGGATTGGATCACCGTGTGGATCACATTCAGGAAAACCCAAAAATTGATCCAATCGATTGATCAACGTTTCTGATTTAATGTGTTCTAATTCTTCTGCAATTTCATGTACTTCATCCCATGAAAAATCAAGTTTTTCTACCAAAAAAACTTCCCATAATCGGTGTTTTCTTACGATCATCTTTGCCGCATGAAATCCCTTATTGGTCAGGCTCACTCCTTGGTATTTTTGATAGGCAACGAGTTCTTTTTCAGAAAGCTTTTTTAACATATCGGTAACCGATGAAGCCTTTGTCTCTAACATGCCGGCAATGGCGTTTGTATTCACCCCTTTGGGCGAAACGTGGGACAAATGATAGATAACTTTGATGTAATTTTCTTCGGAAATGGTCATGGGTGTATTTTCAATCAGTCAAAAGTAAAAACAAATTTGATTTAAATAAAATAATTTTTAGTTTTGTCTAAAATATATTTTCATGAAACTAAAATTAGTAGCCGCTTTCCTTTTATTCTCGGGCTTTGGATTTGCTCAGGAATTAGAACCGATTCAAACCGATAGACCAGACCAAACAGAAACCCCCGCGCTAACGCCCAAAGGAATGTTTCAAGTAGAAACCGGTTTTTCAGTTCAGAAAAATGACGAAAACAGCCAAACCAACCTTTTGCCATCTACCCTTTGGAAATATGGTGTAAATGAGAATTTTGAGTTGCGGATCATCACAGAACTACTCTCCGAAAAGTATAACACAGAAAGTAGTTTTGGTTTAAACCCGATTTTAATTGGTTCCAAAATAAAAATTGCAGAAGAGAAGGGAATTTGGCCCAAAACGTCTTTTATCAGTCACATTTCTCTGCCAAATACGGCATCAACAGAATTTAAAACCAAATTCTATGCCCCTGAATTCCGCTTTGTAATGCAACATTCATTGCGTAAGAATATGTCATTCAGTTACAATCTTGGCGCAGAATGGGATGGATTTAACGCAGACCCTACGTTTATTTATACCGTGGCGTCCGGTTTCACAATTACCCAAAAATTTGGTTCTTACATTGAGTTTTTTGGTTTTGCCCCCCAAAACGACAGAGCGAATCATAGCTTTGATGGAGGCATTACTTATTTGATTAACAACAATTTTATGCTAGATTTGTCTTCAGGAATAGGAATTTCCGATAATGCCCCAAAACAGTATGTGGCCTTTGGTTTCTCATTCCGGATCTAAATGAAACAATACCATTATATTTTTGCCGGTACCGGATTGGCCACTTTGATGACGGTATACGAACTGCTTCAACGGGACTATTTTGCACAGCACCGTATTTTGTTACTCGATGAAGTTGTCAAAAATAGCAACGACCGTACCTGGTGTTTTTGGGATGCGGCCCATACGTTTTCTAACATCGCATCCCACAATTGGGAGTCCATTCGCTTTTCCAATTCCAATTTTACACGTGAAATAGCTATTGCGCCCTTTCATTACCGCCAAATTCGAAGCCGTGATTTTTATGCATTTGTCTTTGATTTTATTTCCCAGCACAGCCAAGTAGATGTGGTGCAAGAAAAAGTAATCGCCATCACCGAAACAGAAGCAGCTGCAGTGGTTCAAACCGAATCCAATCAATACCAAGGCCAAGTGGTTTTCAATTCTATTTTAGACTGGAAAATACTGCAAAACCAAACCAAGTATCCGCTGTTGCAACAGCATTTTGTGGGTTGGTTTATCCAATCGAAAGAAGCCATTTTCAATCCGGATGAGGCAACTTTTATGGATTTTTCTGTCGAGCAAAATGGAAACACACGATTTATGTATGTACTGCCAACTTCTTCAACGGAAGCATTAGTAGAATATACCTTGTTTTCAAAAGAGCTGTTGCCCAAAGAAGAATATGAATCTGAAATTCAAAAATACATTCAAAAAGTAGGAATTTCAGATTACGAAATGGTTGAGCGCGAACAAGGTTCCATTCCCATGAGTTGTTATCCGTTTTGGAAGGCCAATTCCAAGCACTGCATTTCCATTGGCTCAGCAGGAGGTTGGACCAAAGCCAGCACTGGATTTACCTTCAAAAATACCAGCAAAAAAGCCAAGCAATTGGCCGATTATTTAGAAAATAAAACCCCCAAGCCCTTTCAACTCAATCGGAAATTTTGGTTTTATGATTTGCTCTTGTTGGATATTCTTCACGACGACAACGGCCAAGGCAGCCGTATTTTTTCGGGCATTTTTAGCCGCGCCAAACCCCAATTGATCTTGCGATTTTTAGATGAGGAAACTTCATTATGGGAAGACCTGCAACTCATCTGGCATTGCCCCAAACGTTTGTTTGTTCGGGCATTGTTTAAACGAATTTTTAGCGGTTTCTAGTTTAAAAAAACCAACTGGCTACCGCAATCGCAGTCAACACACAGATGAAATCTACGAGCAGCATAGCGCCCAAGGTATAGCGGGTGTTTTTTACATTAATCGAACCAAAATACACCGCAATCACATAAAACGTAGTTTCGGCACTACACTGAAAAATACAGCTCAAGCGTCCGGTAAAGGAATCGGGTCCAAATTGACGCATGGCATCAATCATAAAGCCGCGTGATCCGCCCGAACTAAATGGACGAAGCATGGCCACCGGAAGCGAATCGGTGATTTGTTTGCTCACGCCAATGTGCGAAAACACAAACGAAAGTCCCTGGCTGATCAGCTCAAACAAACCGCTGTTTCTGAAGAACGAGATGGCCACCAACATGCCCAACACATACGGAAAAATGGTTACGCCGGTTTTCAATCCGTTGTTGGCACCGGTAACAAAGGCGTCAAAAATGGTGGTGTTTTTTTCGGTGAATTTGGCTTCGTTTTTCCAAGAAAACAGCAGTGTAAACAAAATAATTCCAATGAGTAAAATGCTCGATAAATGCGATGTAAATAGGGTTTTCCCAATTAAATCGAGTTGATTTACATAAAACAAAAACCCGATGATGGCCGCAATTACTGCAAATAAACTGCTCACCAATGCGGCACTTTTGAAATTAATTTTTTGTTTGATGCCCACCAGCAAAAAGGCGGCAATGGTACCCACAAACGAAGTAATGATACAAGGCAACATCACGTCGGCTGGATTGGTCGCGCTTTCGGCGGCTCGGTAGCCAATGATCGAGGTGGGGATTAAGGTGAGCCCGGCCGCGTGCAAACACATGAACATGATTTGGGCGTCGCTGGCCTTGTCTTTTTCTGGATTTAACTCTTGTAAACTTTGCATGGCTTTGAGTCCAAAAGGTGTCGCCGCCGAGTCTAAGCCCAAGAAATTGGCCGCAAAATTCAAGGTCATGTACGATATCGATTCGTGGTTTTTGGGAATAGTCGGAAACACTTTGGTAAAAATGGGACTCATTTTTTTGGCCAGTTTTTCAGCCGCCCCTGATTCGATGAGCAGTTGCATCAACCCACAAAAAAACGCCAAATAGGCAATTAAGGGCAAAATCAAATCGAGCAAACTGTTTTTGCACGTAGGCAACAAGCCGTCTGATTTTTGGACACCCGAATACACTTTTACCGTTTGGTTTTTGTACACATAGGTGGTGTCGGGATTGGTGGTTACGGCATTGCGTACCAGAGTTTGATCGGGCGCTTTGGTTATACTGTCTTGCACAAAAGCAGGCAGTTGGTTCAGGTATTTTTCGGCCACAAGAATGGGCTCGTCTTTTTGTCCATTTAGGATGTAATCTAAGGTGTAGTGCGAGCCACTGGCCAAGCCAATGAGTACAAAAAGAATCGAAGACACTAAAATGACGAGCCAAAATCTACTGAGAACCATATACTTGTTTTTGGTAAAAGTAAAAACTTAAACAGATATTTCACAACACGTCCGAATTATTATTCGCGGCTGCTTAGACGTGCAAAATTTCCTCCTCGATTAAGAGGTCTTCCCGGCGAAAACGCAAAAACAACTGGGCCACGGCAATGGTGTCTTTTTCACAATAGGTCACAATGCGGTCAATGTCTTTTTCTACATAATACACCTGCGCCACTTGGCTGCCGTCAATGTCGCCTTTGGGCGAGGGAATACCCAAAATTTTGGTGAGTAATTTCAAGGAAGTAAAGTGCTTGTAATCGCCAAATTTCCACAACTCCAAAGTATCCAAATGCGGAATTTCCCAGGGTTTTTTGCCAAACAAATTCAATTTAGCAGGCAAGGCCACTTGGTGAATGATCATGCGGCGGGCAATAAAGGGAATGTCAAATTCTTTGGCGTTGTGGCCACACAAGAGGTGTTGCGCTTGGCCAAAGTGGTTGTTTAACAGATTGGCAAAGTCGAGCAGAATTTTTTTCTCTTCGCCAAAAAACGAGGTCACGCGAAAGTTGCGGATGTCGCCTTTCAGGGTAAAATAGCCCACCGAAATGCAGACAATTTTGCCAAATTCGGCCCAAATGCCGGCGCGTTCATAAAAGGTTTCGGGGTCAATCTCGTCTTTGCGTTGGTACTGCGTTTTGGTTTCCCAAAGTCCTTGCAGTTCGTCATCGAGTGCGTGGTAATGTTCGTGTTCAGGCACCGTTTCGATGTCTAGAAACAGAATGTGGTCGAGTCTCAATTTTTCAATCATGGCGTGTAAATGAGTTAAGGTTAGTATGGGAT
>JAGNTC010000139.1 GCA_017987725.1 Flavobacterium sp. | reverse complement strand
AAGTTGTAATCGGCTAAGGTTTCGTCTTCGCGGTATTGTTCAAAATAACCTTTCCCAACGGTGTAGTGTAAAGCAGCATTGGAAATCCATTTTTGTGACCACTTTTGCGACCAGTGCAATTGCATGTGATTTTGCGCGTAATTATCGGTTTCATTATCATAAAATTGCCTATTGCCGTTTTCATCAAAATACATTCCGGCTGGGTTAAAAGTCCTGTCGTTTATCAGTTTTTCTGGATCTTCTAGACCGTACCAAGCTTGATAGGTTTTCTCTTTACCTCCAAACACCATTGCTTTGATCAACGTCTTTTCGGTTACATAATTGGCGTTAAAAAAATAGCCGAATAAATTTGATGCTGCTCTATCAATAAACCCATCGGAAGCAATATTTGAAACTCGCGCATTGAGTTCAAAATTGTCGTGCAAACCGGTTCCGAATGCCAAAGTATGTTTGCGCGTTCCGAAACTTCCACCTGAATTGGCAATTTCGGCATAGGCTTGTTCCTGATAGGATTTGGTTTGCATATTCAAACTGGCACCAAATGCGCCGGCACCGTTGGTTGATAATCCGACACCGCGTTGCAATTGAACGCTTTCGAGTGAAGAAGCAAAATCAGGCAAGTTGACAAAAAAAGTGCCTTGACTTTCACTGTCGTTAAAAGGGATTCCGTTAAGGGTAACATTGATCCTTGAACCATCTGCGCCTCGCACACGCATGTAGGTGTAGCCTACTCCATTTCCGGCATCGGTTGTAGTGACTACTGACGGCAAGTAATTGAGTAAAATAGGGATGTCTTGGCCAAGGTTTCTGGGAGCCATTTCCTTTTTGGAAAGATTGGTAAACGTAACTGGATTTTTGCCTTTGGCCCGAACGGCAGAAACGGTTACTTCGTCAAGGGCCTTGACTTTGGCCGTGTCTATGACTGCTTCTTGTGCAATAGCTAATGAGGGTAAACAATAAAATGCAGTAAATAGCAACGCTTTTGTGCTTTGTGCTTTGTACTTTGTACTGAATATAGTTTTCATTCGTATAAAAATTACGAATAAAAGGGGCTATTATTCTTGGTTAAAATTAAATTGAAACGCTCGACAGGACAACCGTGCACTTTTGTCTTGTCTTTTCCCTAAACAGCATTACCTGTTCTAGGTTCGTTGGGTATAATCTCAGCTCGTTATTTGGAGCACCCCTTTGAGACGGGACAAATATAATTGAAAATGTTATAGGTCGGGTTTGCGGCGTAATTTTTTAGTTTCAGACCACGACTGCTTGTCTTTGAGTCGTTTGCGTATAGCTGATTTTGGAACTTTGCTTATTTTTCTTGGCTGATCCACAATCAAGGCCGCCTCTAAGAGTGTTACAAAACGTTTCAGGACGCGCGTTTTGTTTTGGATTTGACTGCGGCTTTCATCGCAATTGAGTTGCAATTGCTGTTCCTTGCTGAGTCGGGAAGCCCATTTTACGAGCAAGATTTGCTTTTCGTCTTCCGTTACAGCTTTTGATGCGGCAAGGTCAAATGTGAGGACAATCTTTGAGGATACTTTATTTACATGCTGACCGCCAGGGCCTGCGCTACGAATGGCCTTGAAACGCAATTCTTTTTGCAAGAGTAGCCAATCCATTAGTGCAGTTGATGGGCCGATTTCAACAAATCGTTTACTGTTTTTACAGGGTTAAAGGTGAGCAAAGGCACCTCCACAAATACGGTAATCCAACGGGCCATGGCTCCATTCCAAAGTCCAGGCAACTCATAGGCTTTAAATTCGGCACCGTTTTTGGTTTTAGACACTACAAAACCAGTAGTGGGATCAACAAATGCAGATAAATCAAATTTTTCACCCTGGTAATTTTTCATGCCACACACCAAGTCAACGGGATTAAAGTGAGTGGATTGCTGTAGAATTTGTGCCTGAATTGGGTTATGTAAATCGACTTGCGCGGATTCAACAATCTGCAAAGACAAATTGCCTTTGGCGTTGCGCACCCAAAAGGGCCCTCCTCCGGGTTCGCCTTCGTTTTTCACCATGCCACAAACACGCAGCGGTCGATTGAGTTTTTCTTTGATATAGGCCCACTTGTTTTCCGTGGTAAATTTGTAGAAATCTTCGTTGATTGAACAATTTAGACTACTTTTCATCCAATCCACCACCGAGTCAATTTCAAATTCAGAGATGGTTTGAGAATCAATTTGATACAAGGTCAAAAAAACTTTTTCTTGCAATTGCAGCAAATAGCCCGCCAAGGCCTTTTTGTACAAGGCGATTTCGTCTAAGCGGTTTTGAATCACATTGTCGATGTTTTTGATAAACACCAAATCAGCATCCAATTGACCCAAATTATGAATCAACGCTCCATGGCCCGCTGGACGAATGACCACCGATTTATTTTCGTCTTTAAACGGTTCAAAGTTTTCGGCAACAGCAATGGTGTCGGTATGTGAAAACTGATAGGAGTAATTTACCCGAATTTGCGTTTGGGTAGTGGTTTCTATGTTTGCTTGCACCGCTTGCAAAGCCGACTGAAACAAATTTTCATGTGCTTGAGAAACGGTTAGATGCAAATGTGAGACGCCGTTGGAACTGGCATAGGCCGAACATTCTTTGAGGTGCTCTTCTATTGGCGTAGCCAAATGCGTTGGATATGTGTGGAATTCCAGCACTCCCTTTGGCTTATTGGCACTGTCCAACTGATTGGGGTGTAACAAATAAATAATGATGTAATACTGTTGCTTGTCGTAATCCCAACTGCTGAAATCGGGAAAATCCACCTGCAACTTGGCTTGAATGGCTGCGTAAAAAGGAAATTTTTCAATTCCTGCTAAAAACACGTTTAATTCTTTGTTACCCGAGCGGTTGATATAGGCATTGATGGTTTCATTTTCCGGATCAAATGCGGCCAGAAATTCGTTCAAAAATTGAAACATGCGACTGGCTGCACCGGAGGCTGGAACAAATTTTTTGAGCTTAAATTTCGATTTATTTTCGTCAAAAAACAGAGCCAATTGATGAATATGCTCGGAATCAAAATGGATAATTCCATCCTGAATGGTTGCAGGCCGATCCAATTGGATTGGTTTTGGGCCTTGTTTAATGAACTGAATGTGTTGAACCAATGTATTAATCGGGATACCATGCTGAACCAACTCGATGTAATGCTGGGCTGTAAATCCATGGTTTTTGGCTTTTTGATATTCCAAACAATGAGCAATTGCGGCAGCCAAACGCTCCTCTTTGCTGCCCGACAATATAATGTATGGCTTCTGATTGGCCACCAAAGCCGCTTCAAATTGCGCCAAGGCCTCTTCCCGTTGCTGTGGCCGGTCGCGCAAATCATCGGCTTCCCAAGGCACGTCAATGTCGGTGAGAAAAAATAAATCGTATTTGTGTTTGCGGGCCGCTTTGTCAATAACCGGATCGCAAAATTGGTAATACATTTCTGAATATACTTTGGTTACCAATAGCGTAGTGTCACAAAAAATAAAGTCGGTGGCGGTTTGCAGCGCTTTGTTTTCACTGGCAACTTGTCCTATGGCAATGGGCAGTAAATCGTCGGGAGTACAGGTTTTTTGGGTCGTGTCCCACTTGTGTTGCAAATACTCACGCGCATATTCGGCTACCCAATTGGTGCCAAAATGCTCCGCTAACTGCATAGCCAAGGTAGTTTTTCCGGTGCTTTCGGGCCCGTACAGCGCTATTTTTATGAGGCTGCTTTGCTGCTGTTTAAGTTGTTCTTCCATTCGAGGTAACCGTAGAGGGCAATAATAGTAAAAATAAGGTATTGAATGCTGGTAAAGGTATAGCCTTTTGCAAAATAAAGCGGTATGGAAATTAAATCCCCTGCTATCCAAAACAGCCAATTTTCGATTTTTCGACGCGCCATGAGCCACATTCCCACAAAAAAGAGTCCCGTAACTCCCGTATCAACATAGGATGTCCAATGGGTAAATTTGCCGAAAATGAGATACACCATTACCACAAAAACTAACGCAGCAAGAAATAGCCAACCCGAATAAAGGTATTCTTTTGGCTGCATGCGTGTGATAGGCAATTGGTTTTGTTGGGTATCTTTTTTAGACCAAAGTACCCAGCCGTAAATGCTCATGATCACATAATAAGCGTTGATGAGCATGTCGCCCAAAAGGGCCCATTTCCAAAGCAGGTATACATAGATTCCTGTATTAATAATGCCCGTAGGAAAAACGGCCAAACTGTTTTTTTTGGCAGCCCATACGCTCCACAATCCAAAAAAAATGGCCGTGAGTTCCAAGGCAATTTCATAGGTCGGGTAGTTTTGGTATTGGGCAAATAAAAATTCTACCATGAGGCAAAAAATTGGAGATTATCTTCAAAGGCAGTGCCTATAACAACCACATCGGCTCCCGCAGCATAGGCAGCTTGAATTTCTTGCGGAGTTCGAAGGCCTCCGCCCACGATAAGGGGAACCGCGATGGCTTGTGATACGGCTTGTATCATTTCCAAAGGCACGGGAAACTGCGCGCCACTTCCGGCTTCTAGATAAATGAGTTTGGCGCCCAAATATTCTCCTGCTTTAGCAGTGTGTACCGCCAAATCGATGTCCGTTCGGGAAATGGGTTTTGTATTACTCACCCGCTCCACACTGGTGACTTGACCACTTTCGATGAGCAAATAACCCGTAGAAATTACTTCAAGATCCAGTTGCATTAAAGCTGGAACTGCATCCACTTGCTGTTGTATCAGGTACTCAGGATTGCGGCCCGAGAGCAAGCTCAAAAACAAAAGAGCATCAGCCTGGCCTGAAAGTTGGGAGGCGTGTCCGGGAAACAATAATACGGGCAGATGTAATTTTTGTTTCAATGCCGCTACCAATTGGTCGACTGCCAAAGCGCTGTGGCTACTGCCTCCCACTAAAATCAACTGCGCAGGTGAATCTTGAATGGCTTGCACAGTGGTTTCCCAAGTATCCCAGTTTATTTTTTCGGGATCTAACAAGATGGCCAACTGTTTTGAATGATTGGCTTTATTGAGACAAAGTTGAGAATAGCGTGTTTGCATCAGTTGAGTTCAAAAGCATACACCAAGGCATAATTGGCGATAAATTGATACTGGATTTTAAATTGCCTACGCTGAGAATCAAAAGCTAGTGTAGCTGAAGTTGCCGCTGAATTTAAATCAAATGGCGCTACAAAAACATGGTCTTTAAAACTGATTCCTTCGCGATTGACTATTTTAAAAACCGCCTCTTTGGCGCCCCAAATTACGGTGAGTCGTTCGGTTTCGGTTGTTAAATCGGGCGCTAAAAATGGCAATTCTGTCGCACAAAATTTAGGGCCAATTTTAGCCACTTTTTCGCGAATTAATTCAATGTCTACGCCAACAGCTTGGTCGCTAACAAGCACTACTGCCAATTGGTGCGAATGAGATATGGAAATGAATTTTCCATCGCGCAAATGTGGTTTTCCAGTCACATCGTAATGCAAATCGGCATCGGCATAACCCAACTGCAAGAGCAACTGCCGCACGCTTAAAAAAG
>JAGNTC010000021.1 GCA_017987725.1 Flavobacterium sp. | reverse complement strand
TGGCAGCTTAACCGACGACCAAAACCGTAGAGATTTCACTATAAATGCATTGCCAATTTCTTTGAATCCAGCTACTTATGGCGAATTACTTGATCCGTTTGATGGGGTTAAAGATCTAGAAGAAAAACGCATCAAAACCCCGCTTGATCCAGACATCACTTACTCCGATGACCCTTTGCGAATGTTGCGCGCCATTCGATTTGCCACGCAATTGGGCTTTGAAATAGAGCACGACTCCTTTGCTGCCATCAGTCAAAACAGCCCCCGAATTAGCATTATTTCAGGCGAACGCATTGTGGAAGAATTGCACAAAATCTTGGCTACAGACCAACCTTCGATTGGCTTTTTACTATTGTATAAAACCGGCTTATTGGATCTCATCTTGCCCGAATTGACTGCTTTGAATCAGGTGGAAGAGATAGAAGGACAAACCCACAAAAACAATTTTTACCACACCTTAGAAGTGGTCGATAATATTTGCAAAAACACCGATGATGTTTGGTTGCGCTGGGCCGCTTTGTTTCACGACATTGGCAAAGCACCCACTAAACGCTTTGTGAAAAAACAGGGGTGGACCTTTCACGGACATGAATTTTTGGGCGGAAAAATGGTGAAGAAAATCTTTGAACGCCTGCACATGCCATTGAATCACAAGCTGAAGTTTGTGCAAAAAATGGTCGTGATGAGTTCGCGGCCCATTGTGCTTTCGCAAGACGAAGTGACCGACTCGGCCGTGCGTCGTTTGGTTTTTGATGCCGGGGAAGATGTAGAGGCTTTAATGACCTTGTGTGCGGCTGATATTACCACTAAAAACCCACACAAGTTTAAAAAATACCACCACAATTTTGACCTAGTGAAGCAAAAGATCATTGAGGTAGAAGCACGCGATCATGTGCGCAATTTTCAGCCGCCCATTAGCGGAGAAGAGATCATGCGCCTCTATAATTTAGGACCTTGTCGCGAGATTGGCCAATTGAAAGAATCCATCAAGCAAGCCATTTTGGACGGCGAGATTGCCAATGACTACGACGAAGCCTATGCTTATATGCTCAACAAAGCCGAAAAAATGAAGCTGAAGATTAACGTTTGTTAATTCTTGGCTCTAGTAATTAACCCTAAATTTGCCTACTTAATGCTATTCTAGCCCCGATAGCCCCGAACAATCGGGAGGAAAATCTTCAAAAAAAATGATACAAAAAGAAAACAAATCGGTGATTATTTGGCTGCTTTCGGGCTGCTTTTTGGTATTTATTATGGTGATCGTGGGCGGCATTACCCGACTGACCAATTCAGGCCTTTCCATGACCGATTGGCACCTGATTACCGATACCTTTCCACCGCTTAGCGAGGAAAAATGGGAAGAAGCGTTTACAGAATATAAAAAGTTTCCTGAATACAAACTGGTAAACAGCCAGACCACATTTACCTTGGCCGATTACCAATACATCTACTTTTGGGAGTGGTTTCATCGATTCATAGGCCGTATTATAGGCTTGGTGTTTGTTGTGCCATTTGTGTATTTCTTGGTTAAGAAAAAATTTAACACGGCTACTTTACGTAAATGCTATGTATTGCTAGGCATGGGAGCCTTACAAGGTTTTTTTGGCTGGTATATGGTTAAAAGCGGCTTGATTGACAACCCTGACGTGAGCCATTTTAGACTGTCGTTGCACCTCACCTTTGCATTTTTGACCTTTGCATACACCCTTTGGGTTGCACTGGATTTGCTATATTCAGAACGCAAATCAACCCCAATTCAATTGAGAAACCTAGCCCGAATTGCCTTGGTGTTTGTGTTGATTCAAATAATCTATGGTGGGTTTGTCGCTGGATTAAATGCCGGACTTATTCACAACCATTGGCCACTCATGAGCGAGGGAAAACTTATCCATGAAACGGTTTATACCGAGCAAAAAACACTCTTCTTAAATTTAGTAGAAGGAAAAAGCGGCGTGCAATTTGTGCACCGTACTTTGGCCTATTTGGTAGTAGGATGGATAGGATTATTAGCTTATAAAAGCCGAAAATTCAGCTTAGACAAACAACAAAAAAATGGATTGTACACGGTGCTTGTAGTGGTCGGAATTCAGTTTTGCTTGGGCGTTTTTACCTTGCTTTTGGGCGTTCCAGTTTGGCTGGGATTGGTGCACCAAATTGGCGCTTTTGTGTTGTTGGCTTCGCTTACTTTTACCTTGCATCGCTTGACTAAATAAGCGAGATAATGTACGGATTTTCACTATAAGATAAATCTATACTAAAACGCCTTTAATTTGATTATCAGATAATTAATTAGTTTTATTTAAACTATAATTAAAACCATTTTTTGCGTTTAAAATACCAAGCCATCGCCACTGCTATTCCTACCATTACCCCCACCACCACATAGTATCCGTAGGTTAATTTAAGTTCAGGCATGTGCTCAAAATTCATTCCATACACCCCTACTATAAAAGTCAATGGCATGAAGATTACCGACACCACGGTGAGCACTTTCATGATTTCATTCATGCGGTGACTTTGGGACGAAAAGTAAAAACTCGACGCGCTATCAAGTGTATTGATATCGTACTCAATCTGCTCTAAAATCTCAACCGATTTTTGATGCAAGCGCGTAAAAAAAGTATAATTCGCAGACTTGATAATATTGAAAGACGCATCGTCTTGTTCGCTTTTTAAATTATACAGTGCATCGCGCAAAGGAATAATGGATCTCTTTAAGAAATTGAGGTTTTCTCGGTTGCGTTCAATATCGATTAAAACCTTTGGGTCATCGCTGGCTTTAGATTGCAACAACAAGCGTTCGATCCCTTCTTCATAGTATTCAATGCTGATGTAAAAGTTCTCCATGACCGCGTCAAGCATGAGGTAAAGCAAATAATCGTTTTGTTTTTTGCACACTATGCCGCTGTGTGTTTTGATGCGTTCGCGAATGTGATTAAAAAAGGCGCTTTTCTTTTCTTGAAACGAAACCAATACATTGTCCTTGAGCACAAAGCTAATTTGCTCCACATGCACATGCTGGTCGTCCTCTCCCGGCAAGATAGACTTCACGCTAAAAAACAAAATCTGATCTAATTCTTCGATTTTGGAACGCTTGGTCACGTTCAAGATATCGCTGATTACATAGGGCTCAAGACCCAACAACTCTGTTGTGTTTTTGATTAATTCCACGTTATGTAAACCGTGTACATTCAGCCATTTAACGTCATTTTGCTGAAGTGGATCTTGCAGTTCTTTTTCAATGCGTTCTAGACTCGCTTTGTGGTATTCTTCAAAGCCTTCTTCGTTGTACACAAACAACTGCATCTCAACCGGATCGGTGTTATGCACGCCGGTATATTCAAAATAATTGGGTTGAATTTTTCGAACTTTCTTGTAGCTTACTCGTTTCAAAATGGAATATTTTGATGGAAAGATAGGAGTTTTTAAAATTCCAATTTACATTTACCTCAAAAAAGCGGCATGTCTATTTTACTCACCAACATCAAGTCCTTGCTTCAAATTCGTCCAGCATCGGTGCATCAAGTTGCCGGAAAAGCCATGGCCGAATTGCCTGAACTGGCCAATGCTTATTTACTGATCGAAAACGACTGCATTGCCGATTTTGGCCCCATGCACAATTGCCCGGACCAAGCCTTATACGAAGTAATTGACGCCACCGATCGGTTTGTTTTTCCTTCGTGGTGTGACAGCCACAGCCATTTGGTGTATGCCGGCAATCGCGAACAAGAATTTGTAGACCGCATCAACGGCTTGAGTTACCAAGAAATCGCAGCCAAAGGCGGTGGAATCCTAAATTCGGCGGCCAAACTGCAAGAAACCAGTGAAGACGAGTTGTACACACAAGCTGAATGGCGTTTACAAGAACTCGTTACTTTAGGAACTGGAGCGCTAGAAATTAAATCGGGCTATGGGTTAAATGTGGACGCAGAGCTTAAAATGCTGCGCGTGATTCAACGATTAAAAGCCAATTACCCGGTTGCCATCAAAGCTACTTTTTTGGGCGCTCACGCGTTTCCAAAGGAATTTGCCTCAAATCATGTTGGCTATATCGACCAACTCATACACGAAATGCTGCCTGCAGTTGCGCAAGAAAACTTAGCCGATTATATTGATGTATTTTGCGAAGAAGGCTATTTTTCGGTCGCGGACACGATCAAAATCATGCAAGCCGGAGCGAAGCACCAACTGACTCCTAAAATTCACGTCAATCAATTTAATGCCCTTGGCGGAGTGGCTGCTGGAGTGGCACACCAAGCCTTGTCGGTAGATCATTTAGAAATACTTACACCAGATGATATCCAAGCGCTGCAAAACAGCAAAACCATGCCAGTTGCTTTACCCGGTTGCTCCTATTTTTTAGGTATTCCGTACACTCCCGCCCGCGAAATCTTGGATGCGAATTTGCCGTTGGCTTTGGCCTCAGACTACAATCCGGGTTCTTGTCCATCGGGAAATATGAATTTTGTAGTGGCGACCGCCTGTATAAAAATGAAACTCACGCCCGAAGAAGCCATCAATGCAGCTACGCTCAACGGCGCTTATGCGATGGGATTAGCGGACACACACGGCAGTATAACCGTGGGCAAAAAAGCCAATTTAATCATAACCAAGAAATTACCCTCCTACTACCAAATTCCCTATGCTTTTGGAAGCAACCCCATCGCACAAGTGATACTAAACGGAAAAGTTATTGCGTAAAAAAAGGAACCACTTGGTTCCTTTTTTATTTGTTCTGCGCTGACTATTTCAGGGTAAAATTGGTTTTTGAAATCAACTCGCCGTTGTCGTATAAATTTACGGTGTAGGCCCCTTTTTCAAATTTAGACCCTTGCAAGTCTTGTGAAACATCTACGGTTTTGTTTTCAAATTTCACAGTTGAGATAAAACTGTAGGTTAACACATTTCCGTTGAAATTTTCAGACTGCTTGTCTCCCAACACATTATTCTTGCTGTCAATTACTTGCACATAGTATTTTTTATCGCCCGATTTGGCCACTTTATTTTCGGCTATCGTGAAGCTAATTTTCAATACATCAGCACTTCTTGCCTTGTCGGTAGAAACTTGCTTCCCTTTGCTTCTCAATTTGTAAGCGGCTGTTTTTAAATTGGTGATAATCAATTTCGAAGCCACTTCAACCGTTTTGGACAACTCTTGGTTTTGACCCACCAACACTTCGTTGAATTTTTTGGCCTCGCCCAACACCATTACGGTACTGTCGCGTTGTACAGTCAAGGTTTCGTTTGCTTTTTTAAGCACTTCGTTTTCTTGGATCAATACTTTCATTTTCTCTTCTAATTCCAAGTATTGTTTTTTGTATTTGGCCATAGAAGCCGCGTCTCCTTTTGATCTTTTTAAATCAGCCAACAAATTCACCACCTTTTCACGTTCGGCGATCAATTCATCAGACATGGAAGTATTCTCAGCAATCGCAGCATCGTAGGTTGCTTTTAACGCTTCTAAATCTTTTGTCACACTATCTTTCTCGGAAGAAGTTTTAGTCAATTCGGTTTGCATGGCTTTGGCCTCAGACGTCATTTTAACAATATATACCAAACTACCTACAAGCAATACAGCTAATACCGCTATTACGGCTTTTAAACTTGAATTATTTTTTTGATTTTCCATAAAAAAATTTGTTTTGTTCGGGCAAAAATAACAATAATTAGAGGAAAAACGTAAGTTTGTGCCAATATATTATGCCTCTTGTATAATCTCTTTTCGCATGGAAAATATTATTCCGTTTTCGGCCACTGATCTCGCTAAAATTACCAACCACCGCAGTGGGGAAATAAAATTTGGCGAACGCATGCAAACCGTACCCGCTGGTGTGTCTATTTCCGACTTCATCAACAGCTGTTCTGCGCGTTTTGTCTTGTTTGGAATTCCTGAAGATATTGGCATTCGCGCAAATTATGGTAGACCTGGCGCTGCGTCAGCATGGTTAAGTGCCATAAGCAGTATTGCCAACATCCAATACAATTCATTTTGCAAAGGCAAAGAACTATTGGTTTTGGGACAGCTTGATGTGCGCAAAGAAATGGAAGAAGTGCAACTCCTTGATTTTCATCAAACGGCCGACCGCAAACGCATGAATGAATTGGTGGAAGCCGTTGACAAAGAAGTGACCCATGTGGTTGCTCAGTTGGTAAAAGCGGGGAAAATTCCCATTGTAATTGGCGGCGGACACAACAATGCCTATGGCATGATCAAAGGAACGGCTTTATCCAAAGGGCAAGCCATCAATGCCATTAATTTTGATGCGCATTCCGACTTTAGAATACTCGAAGGGCGACACAGTGGAAACGGGTTTTCCTATGCTTTTGAAGAAGGATTTCTACAGCAGTATTTTATTTTTGGGTTACACGAAAACTATACTTCCAAAAAAGTATTATTGAACATCAAGAACCTCATTCACCGTGTTCGATTCAATACTTATGATGAAATTGCGATTAGGGGTTCCAAAAAATTTGAAAGCGAACTGCAGCATGCCGAGCGTTTCATTACGGGAACTAGTTTCGGGATTGAACTTGACTTGGATGCACTTCCTAATATTGCCAGTAGCGCCATGACGTTGAGTGGTTTTTCGGTTGAACAAGCTAGACAGTATGTACACCGATTTGGCAAACACCAAAACGCAGCCTATCTTCACATTTGCGAAGGCGCTCCCGAGTTGGGCGACACCAAAAACCAACAACTGGTCGGTAAATTAATCGGCTATTTGGTCACCGATTTCATGAAAGCCAACAGCTCTGTAGATAAAAAAATCCAAAACATTACCGTAAACTGGTAAGCCCAAGCAAGCAAATTTAAATACCCTATCTTTGTCGCCGTATTCCACTACTTATTTTGGAATATGAATCTCTATTTATATGTTATTTGAAGAATTATCCCTTTCCAAGAGTATCCAACGCGCGGTCTTTGAAGCCGGCTATACCGAGACTACTCCCATCCAAGAACAAGCCATTCCTATTGTATTAACCGGCCGCGATTTAGTGGGCTGCGCACAAACCGGAACCGGCAAAACAGCCGCTTTTGCTATCCCAATTATACACCAATTGCACCGCATGGTGGGCTCCTCCAAAAAAGCCAAAGCCATTCGTGCCCTAGTGATTACCCCTACCCGAGAATTGGCCGTGCAGATTGGCCAAAATTTTGACAAATACGGACAATACACCAACCTAACGCAACTCACTATTTTTGGTGGCGTATCGCAAATTCCTCAAGTGGACGTGTTGCGCAAAGGGGTTGACATTTTGATTGCCACTCCCGGCAGATTGTTGGATTTACACAAACAAGGGTTTATCGATTTGGATCAATTGCACACCTTGGTGCTCGACGAAGCCGATCAGATGCTCGACATGGGTTTTGTGAACGATGTAAAAAAAATCGTAAAACTCACTCCTTCAAACCGCCAAACTTTATTGTTTTCAGCCACCATGCCCATTGCGATTCGCGAGTTGGCCGAATTATTTTTAAAAGACCCTGCCAGCGTGACGGTTTCACCGGTTTCGTCCACAGCAGAAAAAGTAGAACAACGCATCTATTTTGTAGATAAAACCGAAAAACGAAATTTATTGTATCACCTCATCCGCAACGAAAAACTGAGCGATGTTTTGGTGTTTTCGCGCACCAAACACGGCGCCGACAACGTGGTAAAAGCCTTGCGCAAACATGGCGTGGCCGCCGAAGCCATTCACGGTGACAAATCGCAATCGGCCAGACAACGGGTGTTGGATGCCTTTAAAAATAAAGAAGTTGGCGTATTGGTGGCTACCGATATTGCCGCCCGAGGAATCGACATTGATTTGCTTCCGTATGTAATCAACTTTGATTTACCCAATATTCCAGAAACCTATGTGCACCGCATTGGTCGAACCGGACGTGCAGGCAGCAGCGGCGTCGCGATTTCTTTTTGCAGCAAAGACGAAGCGCCCTACTGGAAAGACATTCAAAAATTGATTAAGGTGGATGTTCAGGTAATTACTGACCATCCCTATCCGTGGCACGAAGGAAGCCCAAGCGAGGAAACAGCTCCGCCTCAAAACTCCAACCGCAGCGGAGGTGCACACAAATCAAGAAAATCGGCACAGTCCAAACAAAACAAAAAACGCTGGTATTAACCAGCGTTTTTTTTTATCCATTAGTCCCGAATCAATTTGCGGTACTTGATTCGTTTGGGGGTCAAATCTCCACCCAATCGTTTTTTCTTGTTTTCTTCGTAATCCGAGAATCCGCCTTCAAAATAGTACACTTCTGAATCGCCTTCAAAAGCTAGAATATGCGTACAAATACGGTCCAAGAACCAACGGTCGTGCGAAATGATTACGGCACAACCAGCAAAATTCTCCAATCCTTCTTCTAAAGCACGCAGCGTATTGATATCCAAATCATTGGTAGGCTCATCGAGCAACAACACATTGCCTTCTTCTTTTAGGGTCATGGCCAAATGCAGGCGGTTGCGTTCCCCTCCTGATAGTGTGGCTACTTTTTTGTTTTGATCCGATCCGCCAAAATTAAAACGAGACAGATAGGCTCTGGAATTGACTTGACGTCCACCCATCATGATGAGTTCCTGTCCGTCGCAAAAATTTTCCCAAATCGATTTGTTTGGATCTATGTTGGAATGCGATTGATCCACGTAAGCAATTTTTACGGTTTCACCTATCTCAAAGGTTCCGGCATCGGCGGCTTGTTCGCCCATGATCATGCGGAAAATGGTGGACTTACCTGCTCCATTGGGCCCGATAATCCCAACTATACCGGCTTGTGGCAAGGTGAAATTCAAATTATCATATAACAATTTATCGCCAAAGGCTTTGGCTACATTTTTGGCTTCGATCACATTGGTTCCCAAACGAGGTCCGTTGGGGATATAAATTTCCAAGTTCTCGTCCAATTGTTTTTGGTCCTCGTTCAAGAGTTTATCGTAGTTCTGCAAACGCGCTTTTTGCTTAGTTTGACGGCCTTTGGCACCTTGTCGCACCCAATCCAACTCGCGTTCTAAGGTCTTGCGGCGTTTGGAAGCCACTTTTTCTTCCAAGGCCATGCGGCTTGATTTTTGATCCAACCAAGACGAATAGTTCCCTTTCCACGGGATGCCTTCACCACGATCTAATTCTAAAATCCAACCGGCTACATTATCCAAGAAATAACGGTCGTGCGTTACCGCGATAACCGTTCCGGCATATTGCGCCAAATGTTGCTCCAACCACAAAACACTCTCGGCGTCCAAGTGGTTGGTAGGCTCATCAAGCAATAATACATCGGGCTGTTGCAACAACAAGCGGCACAAGGCCACACGGCGGCGTTCTCCACCCGATAAATTTTTGATGAGCATGTCGGGTTCTGGCGTGCGCAAAGCATCCATTGCGATTTCTAGTTTGGTATCAATTTCCCAAGCGCCCAAGGCATCAATTTTGTCTTGCAAATCGGCTTGGCGATCCATGAGCTGCTGCATTTTATCGGCATCTTCATAAACTTCGGGCAGACCAAATTGGTCGTTGATTTTATTAAACTCGTCCAAGACAGCCATAGTTTCGGCAACACCTTCGCGCACCACCTCAATTACGGTTTTGCTGTCGTCGAGTTGCGGTTCTTGCTCCAAATAGCCCACGGTATAGCCTGGTGCAAAGACCACATCGCCTTGGTAGTTTTTATCTACACCCGCGATAATTTTGAGCAAAGATGATTTTCCAGAACCGTTGAGTCCGAGGATACCAATTTTGGCTCCGTAAAAGAAACTTAAATAAATGTTTTTCAACACTTGTTTGTCGCTGCTGGAGTAGGTTTTACTCACACGCTGCATGGAGAATATGACTTTTTTATCGTCTGACATAAGGAAAAGGTATAAAATTAATTTTTATTGATGTGTTAGGTACTCGATTTATTTCATATTCAAAATGTAGTTCACCATCTCTGTAGCCTCTAGCTCAGACAAACCGGGATGAGCCGTCATGGGTGTTTCACCCCAATTGCCTTTTCCTCCTTTGATGATTTTCTCGGCTAAGATGGAAATATCTTTTGACGAATAGCGCTCGGCAATTTGAATGTACGAAGGCCCAATGATGCTTTCTTTTTCTTGGTGGCAAGCTGCACAATCGTTGGCTGCTAGCAGGTCTTCGGCTGATGAAATTGCATTGTTTGCTGCCGATTCAGTAATAGTCTGCTTCTCTAAGTCTTCTTGCGTGGTGTTAGATCCAAAATGGCATGAGGAAAGGGAATACAGGCATACCAAAGCCAGAAATAAATAAATGTTGTGCTTATCTTTTGACAGGGTCATGGCTTATAAAATTTGAACTACACTCTCCCTTTTAATGCATTAAACACCCAAGCAATGGCTAAAAATCCCACGCCTACAGCTCCAAATCCCCATCCAGCTACATCGTCATATTTAAAGGCACCCAATGCAATGAGCAACAATCCCATGATAATCATTAATAAGGTAGCATATCCCAACACTGTATTTTTATTCATTTTTTAGTTTTAAGTGGGTGCAAATATCTTAATTCCAATTCGCAATTCAAACTACCCATGCCTAATTAAAAAGTGTACTCAACAATTCTTTGTATAAATCATGCATAGGCAAGTTGTTGGCCCCTACTCCCTTGCTCTTTACATCCATATCGCGGAGTTTTGCAATGGCAGCACTCACTTTTTTCATCGGAAAATTGCGCGCAGCTAGCTCATAATCTTTGGTAAAATAGGGACTTATTTTTAAGGCCGCGGCCACATTTTTCGACGATTTATCTTTTAATCCATGGTATTGCAATAATTGTTGCAAGTAACCAAAAATCAATGCGGTTACCATTAACATGGGATTCTCCTTCGGGTTTTCGGAGAAATAATGTACAATTTGATAGGCCTTGAGTATGTTGCGTTCGCCAATGGCTTTGCGCAATTCAAACACATTAAAATCCTTACTAAAGCCAATATTATCTTCGATGTCCTTGGCCGTAATGGTGCTTTGTTTGGGCAAGACAATTTGTAGCTTTTCGAGTTCGTTGTGTATTTTACTCAAATCGGCACCCAAAAACTCCACTAACATGGCTGTAGCTTTGGGCTCGATGCCGTAACCCTTGGCTTTCAATAGTCGGTTAATCCAGTCGCCCACTTGGTTTTCGTAGAGTTTTTTACTCTCAAAAAGCACACCCATCTTCTCGATGTTTTTGGTAAACTTTTTGCGCTTGTCGATTGTTTTGTATTTGTAACAAAAAACAAGCACAGTGGTCGGCACGGGATCGTTGGTGTAATTCTCGATTTGTTCGATGGTGCGTGACAAATCTTGGGCCTCTTTTATAATAACCACTTGGCGTTCGGCCATCATCGGAAATCGCTTGGACGTACTGATGATGTCTTCAATCGTTACATCTCGGCCGTACAAAACCGTTTGGTTGAATCCTTTTTCTTCTTCGGTAAGTACATTTTGCTCAATAAAATCGGCAATTTTATCAATGTAATAGGCCTCTTCGCCCATCAAAAAATAAATGGGTTTAATTTGGCCTGCTTTGATGTCATTGACAATTTTTATTGCTTCATCCATTGTTCGGTTTTCGGTTTTCGGTTGTCAGTTCTCGGTTTACGTGTATCGTTATTCGAGTTGTATTATAATTATAGTTGTAAGGCAAAAAATCTATAAAGCGTTGAATTTTTCAACCATTCAATGTTTTAATCTTATCAAAAAAATTACTTTTACCTCATGCAAGCGCTCCATTTTTCTCCTTTTCGCTTCCGATTCAAAAATAGTGAAAATAAAGTCGCTATTTTTGATGAAATCCGGAAAAAATTCATCCAACTCACGCCCGAAGAATGGGTGCGTCAGCATGTGGTGCATCATTTTATTTACGAGAAAAAGTACCCCAAATCACTCATCAATGTCGAAAAGCGAATCCAAGTCAATGGCCAAACCAAACGCTATGATGTGGTGGTGTATCATCCGGATGGACGTTTACGGGTTTTGGTTGAATGCAAAGCGCCCGAAGTGGTTATTTCGCAAGCTACCTTTGATCAAATTGCGCGTTATAACACCGCCTTGCGTGCCGATTTTTTAATGGTAACCAATGGATTGAATCATTACTTTTGCCAAATGGATTTTGAACAAAAGAAATACCATTTTCTCCCAGAATTACCTGCACATCAAGACCAATAACCGCACATGAAAAATATCGCTGTCGTCATCTTGAATTGGAACGGACAAAAACTACTCGAACAGTTTTTGCCTTCGGTGCTGCAGTATTCAGAACAGGCTACTATTTATGTGGCTGACAATGCCTCGACTGACGATTCGGTAGCCTTTGTACAAGCGCATTATCCGCAAATAAAAATCATTCAAAATACCGCCAATTACGGCTTTGCCCAAGGCTACAACGAAGCGCTCAAGCAGGTTCAGGAACCCTTTTTGGTTTTGGTTAATTCAGATATCGAGGTTACTGAAAATTGGCTAGTTCCTATCGAAAAATTGTTTCAGGAACAAAGCGAAGTAGCCATTGTGCAACCAAAGATTTTAGATTTCAAAGACAAATCCAAGTTTGAATATGCAGGAGCAGCGGGAGGTTTTATCGACCAATTTGGGTATCCGTTTTGCCGCGGACGCGTTTTTGATACGGTAGAACAAGACTTTGGCCAATATAACGATGAAACCTCTATTTTTTGGGCATCCGGTGCTTGTTTATTTATCCGAAAATCTGTATTTGAAACCTTACAAGGTTTTGACACCGACTTTTTTGCACACCAAGAAGAAATCGATTTGTGTTGGCGAGCCAAAAACCAAGGACACGACATTGTGTATTGTCCAGATTCAATGGTTTACCACGTAGGAGGCGCTACATTGCAAGAAGGAAATCCCAGAAAAACCTATTTGAATTTCCGCAATTCCTTGTGCATGCTCACCAAAAATTTGCCGCTTTCATCATTATTCCCGATCCTGTTGCTGCGCCTTGTGCTGGATGGTTTTGCGGGCATACAATTTTTGGTTCAAGGCAAAGCCAAACATTGCTGGGCGATTGTACAAGCTCATTTTGGATTTTATAACTTGTTTTTCAAAATGTGGAAAAAACGCGGCGCAGACCAAGAAATCAACTACTACAAAATAAATAGTATTGTGTTTCGTTATTTTGTGAGAAAGCAGCGCAAATACAGCGATTTATTTTAACGTAACTTTAAAAAAATCAATGCAAATACTCACCTAAATACTATAATTTTACAACCGATAAATCCTTACACTATGAAAAAAGTCCTATTTGCCTTATCGCTTGTTGCTTTGGTAGCAACTACTTCTTGTGGCACCAAGAAAAAAATTGCCGATCTAGAAGCCAAAAACAAGGAGGTTCAAGATTTATTGAACACGGCAACCATAAAATTAAACTCCTGTCTTACCGAAAAAGAATCACTTGCCGGACAAATTGATTTCTTAAAAAAATCAAATACCGATTTGATCAACAACATGAATAATGTAACCACCTTATCGGCCAAAGGCGCGCAGAACATTGAGAAAGCCTTGGAAACCATCAAAGAAAAAGACTTGAAAATTACCCGCATGCAAGATGCTTTGACTAGAAAAGACAGCATGACCTTGGCCTTGGTAACCAGCATCAAAGGTGCCGTGGGTATTTCTGATCCAGACATCGAAGTAAATGTAGAAAAAGGCGTGGTTTTTATCTCGATTGCTGATAAATTGTTATTCAAAAGCGGTAGTTATGTAGTGAGTGACAAAGCCAAGGAAGTATTGGCCAAAGTGGGAAAAATCATCAACAGCAAACCCGATTTTGAATGCATGGTGGAAGGCCACACCGATAATGTTCCCTTTACCGGAAACGCCATTTTGCTAGACAACTGGGATTTGAGTGTGAAACGTTCCACCGCTATTGTGCGTGTGTTGACCAATGATTTAAAAGTAAATCCAGCGCAATTGATTGCTGCAGGACGCGGACAGTACATTCCCTTGGTTGAAAACAATTCGTCAGCCAATCGCGCCACCAACCGACGTACCCGCATTGTGATTCTGCCAAAAATTGATCAGTTTTACGAGATGATCGAAAAGGAAATGAAAAAATAAAACACAAAAAAACGCCTTGTAGACTAAGGCGTTTTTTTATTCCCACTCCCCTTTTCCGGCGCGGATCAAAACGGGTTCATGTCCCGAAAGATCCACTATGGTAGAACCGACATTATCGCCATAACCGCCATCAATTACCAAATCGACTCGATTTTGCCATTTCTCGAAAATCAATTCGGGATCGGTTGAATATTCCAATACTTCATCGTCGTCGTGTATGGAAGTCGAAACAATCGGGTTGCCCAATTGCTTCACAATTTCTATGGCAATCGCATTAGCCGGCACACGAATTCCCACGGTAGTTTTCTTTTTGAATTCTTTGGGCAGACTATTGTTTCCCGGCAAAATAAAAGTGTAGGGGCCGGGCAAATGGTGTTTTAAAATTTTGAAAGTGGGCGTATCAATTTGCTTTACATAATCGGACAAATTGCTCAAATCGTGGCACACAAACGAGAAATTGGCTTTCTCCAATTTGATGCCTTTGATGCGGGCAATGCGTTCCAACGCCTTAGAATTGGTTATGTCACAGCCCAAGCCATAGACCGTATCGGTAGGGTAAATCACCAAACCTCCATTGCGCAATACGGCAACCACTTTTTGGATTGCGGCCTCGCTGGGCTTGTTTTCGTAGATCTTGATGAATTCGGCCATGACTTTTTATTAACTGATGATTTGTAATTTGGTGAAACGCAACAACAAGGTTTTCAAGCCGCCCACATCAAATTTAATTTCGGCACTTTTGTCGGCACCCGCTCCTTTGAGTTGCACCACGATGCCGCGCCCAAATCGTTCGTGCATTACTTCAGTACCCGGAGCCAATTGACCGTCATAATTAGTTTGTGATCCGCCTGGTCCGGCTGATGAAATCGGTTTTAATTTGCGAATATTTGGATTGGTATGCGCTTCCGGATTTTTGGGTGGAGTTCCGCTTTGGGGTTTCATTAAACGCAGTTTGCTTTTGTCCACATCGCCAAAAATATCGGCATCGATCATGGGTTTAAAGCGGTAATTCGTTTCGGTGGGCGTAAGGTATTCTATATACTGCCCATCAATCTCTTCGATAAAGCGAGAGGGTTCGCTGTCGGTGAGTTTACCCCAGCGGTAACGCGATTGCGCGTAGGTCAAATAGGCTTGTTTCTCGGCACGCGTTAAGGCCACATAAAACAAACGACGTTCTTCTTCTAAGTCGCTGCGTGTGCTCAAACTCATGGCACTCGGAAACAAATCTTCTTCCAATCCTACGACAAATACATAGGGAAACTCCAAGCCTTTGGCCAAGTGGATGGTCATCAAGGCTACTCGGTCTTCGTCGCCGGTGTCTTTGTCAAGATCGGTAGCCAAGGCTACGTCTTCTAGGAATTCGGCCAAGGCTCCACGAGCGCCTTCGATTTCTTTTTGTCCTTCGGTAAAATCCTTGATCCCGTTGAGCAACTCTTCGATGTTTTCGATGCGGGCAATGCCCTCGGGCGTAGCGTCTTTTTTGAGCTCTTGCACCAAACCGGTTTTCTTGGTTACCATGTCGGTGAGGTAAAACGCATCTTGGTTTTCATTCACCACCTGAAAACTCTGAATCATGGTTACAAAATCGAGTAATTTCTGCTTGGTTCCTGAATTCAGTTTTAAATCAATTTTATCAATGTTTTGCATCACCTCAAACACCGAACGTTTGTAATGGTTGGCGGCAATGGTCAATTTCTCGACAGTCGTGTCGCCAATTCCTCGTGCCGGATAATTGATCACGCGCATCAAGGCCTCTTCGTCTTTGGGGTTGATCACCAAACGCAAATAACACAAGACATCTTTAATTTCTTTGCGTTGATAAAACGACAATCCACCATAAATACGGTAAGGAATGTCGCGTTTGCGCAAGGCATCTTCCATGGCGCGAGACTGGGCATTGGTGCGGTACAAAATGGCAAATTGGCCGTTCAGCATTTGGTGTTGCATTTTTTCTTCCCAAATGGTGCTGGCTACAAATCGGCCTTCTTCGCCATCGGTAATGCTGCGATTGACTTTTATTTTTGGCCCAAAATCATTGGCAGTCCATACCACCTTGTCGAGTTTGGTTTTGTTTTTGTCAATGATCGAATTGGCGGCTTCTACAATGTTTTTGGTGGAACGGTAATTTTGCTCCAAGCGATAAGTTTGCACATTTTCGTAATCTTTCTGGAAGTTCAAAATGTTGTTGATGTTGGCCCCACGAAACGCATAGATACTTTGTGCATCGTCGCCCACCACACAAATGTTTTGAAACCGATCAGACAAGGCACGCACAATGAGGTATTGCGAATGGTTGGTATCTTGGTACTCATCCACCAAAATGTAGCGAAAACGGTCTTGGTATTTGGCCAACACATCCGGAAATCGAGACAATAATTCGTTTGTTTTGAGCAACAAATCATCAAAATCCATGGCGCCGGCCTTGAAACATCGCTCTACATAATTTTGGTAGATTTCGCCTGTTCTGGGTTTCTTGGACATGGCATCGGCCTCTTGCAAATCGGGATTGTTGAAATAGGCTTTGACCGTAATTAAACTGTTTTTATAGGATGAAATTCGACTCAACAGCTGTTTGGGTTTGTAGATGTCTTTGTCGAGTTGCATCTCTTTGATGATGGCCGATAGCAAACGCACCGAATCTTGGGAATCGTAGATGGTAAAATTAGACGGGTAGCCCAATTTATCTGCTTCGGCACGCAAAATTCGCGCAAAAACCGAGTGAAAAGTACCCATCCACAAATTCTTGGCTTCGCCTGAGCCCACAATCCCAGCAATACGGCTTTTCATTTCGCGGGCCGCTTTATTGGTAAAGGTTAGGGCTAAAATATTAAACGCATCGACACCCAAACTCATCAAGTAGGCAATGCGCACGGTAAGCACACGCGTTTTACCGGAGCCCGCACCGGCTATAATGATCATCGGTCCGTCCTTTTGCAATACGGGTTGTTGTTGGGCTTCGTTGAGTTCGTTGATGTAGCGTTGCATACCAAATGTAATTTGTCCAAAAATAGAACTCCTGACACGTTAATACAATTTATTTGGTAGTGATTTATCAACTAAAATTCTATTTTTGTTCAACTAAAAAATTACCGATGGATTCTGCCAAACTCATAGAAATTATTGCCTATACCCTGCCCTCTCTAATTACCGGTGGCGTGGCCTATTATTTGTTTACTGCCTATTTTAAAGACCAACAAAACACCCGTCGTTGGGTATTGCAAAAAGAAAACCAAAAAGCTTCATTACCCTTGAGATTACAAGCCTACGAGCGCATGGCCTTGTTTTTAGAACGCATCAATCCAACTAATCTACTGGTGCGCATTACGCCGCATTCCTCTGATAAAAACCAATACGAAAATTACGTGATTGCCCAAATTGAGCAAGAATTTGAGCACAACCTCACGCAGCAAATTTACTTGAGTGACGACTGTTGGACCATCATCACCACAGCCAAAAACGCCACTATACAATTGATTCGCAAAGCCAGCATGAGCGAAAAAGTTGAAAACGCCGACAAATTGCGTGAAGTCATTTTAACTGAATTGTTTGACAAATCGTCACCAAGTTCAGCCGCGTTGGGTTATCTAAAAACTGAAATCAAGCAATTTTTATAGCGGTTTTATTTCGGCCAATAAGCGCTGCAGTTGCGTCTTTTCGCGTATGGGCAAACTTGGCACAAAGCCCTCTAAGGTCGTTTTATATTCTTCCTGTTTAAGTAATTCGCGCAAATGATCTTTGGCAAATTTTACGAACTGCCAACGATGACTACTCGTGGCATAGACCAAACTTTTGAGCACTTCGGGCGTTTTGATATTTAAGTTCAACAAGGCGTTTAACGCATTTTGTTGCAGATTGGAATCGTAATTGGTGCTAGTGTAATGCAGCAACTCGCGGTAAAAAACACTTTTTTGTGGTAGCTCCGTGGCATGTAAGTAGGACAAGTACAAATAGGCCAAACGCAGGTTTTTGTCCAAAAATCCCGTTCTATTTTTAAACTTCTCCAAATAGCGATCCCGTTGGTCGGGCGCATTTTTCCACAAGGCATACAAGGCCATTTCTTGGGTTTCGTAGGAAGGATCGTCGAGCAAAGACTCATATATAGTTCGAAAAGATTCCGGAAATTCGGGCGTGGTGGCGACTACCGTTTGACGCACCGCTACATCACCTGTTTGCAGCGCTGATTGCAATAAAAATTCCCGGTCTTCAAAACGGTCATTTTTGTGTTGGTAGAGCAACAGTTCTTTGAGCGGTGCTGGAAATTTACCGTTCATCCAATACAACAAACTGTCGCGTTGCGCAAGCAAAATGGGGCGATTGCGCAGCTGAATGTACTGGGCCATCATTTTGTTTTTTCGCAACAAGGCAAAAGCTTCTTCTTTGGGAAATTCGGCCGATTCCAACCAGCGTTTTTGAAAATCCATAGTATTAAATTGAGGAGCCACTTTGTGGATTTCGGCCAAGAAATGGGCGGTGACTACATTGGTATATTGGTATTTTTTCAAGTAGGATTTCACTGCTTTTTGAAAGGCTTTGGCGCCAATATTTTCACGAATCACGTGCAAGGCCCAAGCCCCTTTTTGGTAAAAACTTAGGGAACTGGCTTTGGGATTGAGCACCGGAATGCTGTCGGTTTTGGCCGCTTGAATGAGCTGTTGCGCCGATTGAAAGAGTTTGTTGTAAAAATAATCTTCACCAAAAACCGCTCTCTCGGCCAACAAAGCATAATAAGTAGCAAAGCCTTCTTGCAACCAATGGTCTTTGCCCGATTGGGCCGTCACCAAATCGCCAAACCACTGGTGGGCCAATTCGTGCGCATTGAGATTCACGTAATTTCTGTCATTAAAGCCAATCGAATCGACCAAGTATTCGCG
>JAGNTC010000138.1 GCA_017987725.1 Flavobacterium sp. | reverse complement strand
GTGTAACCAAGGGAAAGCGTTTACCAACAAAATATGGAATGCGTTCAAGTTAATCAAAGGCTGGGAGGTGAGTGAGTCCATTGCACAACCGGAATCATCGGCTGTAGCGATTGCTTGGTATGAAGCTAAATTGCAACAGACTTTGGTTGAAATTGAAGATCATTTTGAAAAATACCGCATATCCGATGCCTTGATGGCCATCTATAAATTGGTTTGGGATGATTTTTGTTCTTGGTTTTTAGAAATGATTAAACCGGGATACCAACAACCCATTGATGCCAAAACCTATGCTAGCGCCATTTACATGCTGGAACAAAACATGAAATTGTTGCATCCGTTTATGCCGTTTATTACCGAAGAAATTTGGCATTTAATTCAAGCGCGTTCCACTGATGAAGCGCTGATTGTATCAACTTGGCCTGAGCAAAAAGCATTTGATGCGGACATTTTAACCCAGTTTGAAACAGTAATTGAAGTAATTTCTGGCATTCGAACCATCCGAAAAGAAAAGAACTTGCCGTTTAAAGATGCAATTGAATTAAAAGTCATCAACCACGATGCGTTTACCACCTATTTTGATGCGGTGGTTACCAAATTGGGCAACATTTCTCAATTGGAATATGTTAGCGAGAAAGTGAATGGTGCCTTGTCGTTTCGAGTTAAGTCAAACGAATATTTTATACCCATTACGGGCTCGATTAATATCGAAGAAGAAGTGGCCAAACTGCAAGAAGAGTTAACCTATACCCTAGGATTTTTGAACTCGGTACAAAAGAAGTTGTCCAACGAACGTTTTGTGGCAGGCGCTCCAGAAGCCGTCTTGGCAATAGAAAGAAAAAAAGAAGCGGATGCCTTGTCTAAAATAGCCGCAATCGAGGAACGACTCAGTAGTTTAAAATAAAAGAAAAACCCAAGATTTATTCTTGGGTTTTTTTATGTTGTGCAATCAGGTAATAATAGGAAACAAGGAGCAGTCCAAGACCAAAAAATAAAGCTGCATACAGTCGATATCCATCGTTGGCATAGAATTCGCCGGTCATCCATATCGAATTGGCGATAATCCAGCAACACACTGCCAAGTTGTGAAGCAATTCGCTGGTGGAACGGCGAAGTTTATAAGTCAAATAGAAAGCAACCGCAATCGTGGGAATAATCATCAACATGCCGGCGGTTTTGTAGGAGAGCACCCAACAGCTGTCTTTGAGCAACCACATGGCGATATGGAGATTTTCGACTTTACGAATAGGGGAATCTTGCGGCTTCAACTCGATTAAGGTGTTTTTTGGGTTTTGGCATTTTCATAGCGCTCGGCTACTTTTGCCCAATTGATTACCGAAAAGAAGGCGTCAATGTATTTCTTGCGTTTGTATTGGTAATGTAAATAGTAGGCGTGTTCCCATACATCCAATGCCAAAAGCGGCTTGCCTTTTACGGTGGCTATAGGCATTAACGGATTGTCTTGGTTGGCGGTACTGCACACCTGTAATTTCCCCGATGCATCTATAATCAACCAAGCCCAACCCGAACCAAATTGTTTGGAAGCGGCATCTGAGAACTGTGTTTTAAAATTTTCGAACGAACCAAAATCTCGCGTAATTGCTACAGCCAAACTGTCTTTTGGTGTTTTAGGCGCCTTGCTTTGTAGGCCTTCAAAAAAGAAAGAATGATTGTAGTATCCACCGGCATTGTTGCGTAAATCAGGATTTGAAGCATCCGATTTTTTAATTATTTCTTCGATACTTAGCTCTTCTAAGTCGGTTCCGGCAACCAATTTGTTTAGGTTGTTGGTGTAGGTGAGGTAATGCTTTGAATAGTGAATCTCTTGGGTGAGTGCATCCATATGGGGTGCCAACGCTTCGTAACTGTAAGGCAATTGTATCATTTCAAATGCGCCATCGTCTGCTTTCACATCTTCGGGATTGCCAATCACCATTTTATCATCTTTACTTGGCAAAGGCACTTCAACCACTTCGGTTATTTTTTTGCGGTTGCATGAAAGCATCACAAATAAACTCATTCCATACACCAGTACTACTCGAAGCTTCATGTGGTTTATTTTTTAACTAAGGAGTGAATGATTGTAATGTAGGCCTCTTTGGCTTCTTCGATTGAAATGTGTTTGATTTGCATCCAAGCATTGGTTTTGAATGCGTCACGAAGATGGTACGAGGTAGTTTGGTTTAACTCCAAGTTGCCTTGCGTTGCTTGTTTGTAAAAAGCATACAAACGCAGTTGCACATCTTGGGGTAAGGAAGACTGTGACATTTGCGTAGCTATAGCCACCGCTTCATCAAAACGCGTATCTAAATCTGTTGGTTTCATGCTTCTTTACTGGCAATGATCGTTTTTCCACCCACTGCTTTTTGGTTTAGCGAAACGGTAACATTGGTTCCTAAGGGTAAAAATAAATCTACTCGAGATCCAAATTTAATGAATCCTGCATCGGTTCCTTGACGAACTTGCATACCTTCTTCTGCATAGTTCACTATTCGTCGGGCCAAGGCACCGGCAATTTGACGGTATAGTATTTCACCATAAATTCTATTTTCGACTACAATGGTCGTCCGTTCATTTTCGGTACTGGCCTTTGGATGCCACGCTACGAGGTATTTTCCGGGATGGTATTTGCTGAATTTTACTTTTCCATTTACAGGATAGCGCGTCACGTGCACATTTATCGGCGACATAAAAATGGATACCTGCAGTCGTTTGTCTTTGAAATATTCTTCTTCAAACACTTCTTCGATAACCACCACTTTTCCGTCAACTGGAGCAATAATATGGTAATCATTTACTTCAACGTTGCGCGTTGGATTTCTAAAAAACTGGAGTATCAAAATCAGAAAACCCAAAATGAGTAATTCGATTGACATGAGTAACCACTTGGTTGAGATGAATTTATCGGCTAGCAACAAGAAAAAAACCGTAAGGGTGGTTGCAATTAATATGATTTTTCCGCCTTCTTTATGAAACATAGGGTATGAGTTTAAAAAATAAATATGCTAATGGTGCCACAAATATAATACTATCCAATCGATCTAAGATGCCTCCATGGCCAGGCAGTAATTTTCCGCTGTCTTTTACACCGGCATTCCGTTTAAATTTTGATTCAATCAAGTCGCCTACAGTACTGCCCACGCCCACAAGTAGAGCAAATAAAATACTTTGTAGGATGGACAATGTATAGTCAAATAAACCTATTACTACAGCCAATAGCGCTGTACAAATTAATCCTCCTACAAAACCTTCTTTCGTTTTTTTAGGGGAAATGCGTTCGAGTAGTTTGGTCTTGCCCCATGTTTTTCCCACGAGATAAGCAAACGTATCATTGGCCCAAATTAACACAAATAACAAAATTACAGGTGTTGAATTGAATTCTTGGGTGAGTAATGGTAATTTGGAAAGCAATAGAAAGGGGAACAAGATGTAGCCAATTAGAAATACCAATTTGGTTTGTTTGGACATCAATTGTGGCGAGGTGCTGAACATAAAATAGGTGGCCCGTACTGAAACCAATAGGGTAAATAGTAACAGTAAAAGGGTGGTAAAATCACTAAATGAAAAAAAGTAAAAAACCAAGTACAATGCAATTCCGCTCACAACGGAGATTGTTTTTGGAAAATCAATCATTTTGCAGAACTCCCAAATGGCGATCGCCAAGAAGATCCCAAAAAGGAATACAAAAGAAATGGGATGTAAGGTGGCTACTAATACAACTGTAACATACAGGCTGCCGGTGAGTGCACGAAGCAGAGTCTCGTTCATGCTACAAATCTTCTAAAAGCAATAAGTATAAATTTTTTGCAGAACTTCCATATTGGAGGAAGTCTTCTTCTTTTGCTTTTTCAAAATATTTAATGGTGGTAATGTTGGTAGGGTAGTCTTTGTCGTATTTCTTTTTAATGACGCGAAGTCCATCATTTATGGCCTCTAAAATTTGACTTGTAGTGGCGTAAATCACAATATTTACAGGCAAAGCATCAGGTTTGTTCTGTTTGATTTGATTGGATGAGAAAAGAATTGATCCCTCGTCAGCAATAAGATTTTCACAGGTGGCAAACAGGAATTTTGGTTCCGCTACCGATTGGTAGTTTAATTTGTTGTCATCCAACATGGGATACAACTTTGGTTCGTAACAGAGCACTTGGCTTTCAAACCAATCGTTTTCTTCTAAAATATTTTCAAATTGTTCAGCAACTTCGGCTGGATCAGTACAATAAATAAACTTCCCGCCATTGCGTTTAAAATTAAACATGAATCGCTCATCAATAGGCGTGTTGGTTTGGGCTTGTGCGTTAAATTCGCTTTGATTTTCATCATCAGATGCCTCAGAACCTACACCAAAAAATTTTCTGAAAAGACTCATACAGGAATTTTATAAGTTGCTAAAATTTGAAAACATCCAAAGATAAAAAAATCTTAATTCAATTGTAATTTGAACTAAGATTTTTTATGTAATTCACTGCTGTGATTTTTAGCTCCCTGGCGTTTCTGTTTCGTCGACTGCGGGCGTTTCCTCTGAACTGGCTGTAACTTCTTCAGGAAGAACCTCAGTTACTAAAGAATCGGTTGCCTCATCAAAACTTCTTTTGCCAAAGATGGCTTCTAAATCGTCTTTAAAGATGACTTCTTTCTCAATTAATATATCGGCTAATTGGTGCAATTTGTCTTTGTTTTCCTCCAAGATTTGAATGGCACGTTGGTATTGACTTTCTATCAAAGCAGATATTTCTTCGTCAATGATTCGTGCGGTTTCCTCAGAATAAGGTTTTGAAAAATTGTACTCGCTTTGACCCGAAGAATCATAATAGGTCACATTGCCAATTTTCTCATTCAACCCGTATATGGTCACCATGGCTCGCGCTTGTTTGGTTACTTTTTCTAAATCACTCAAAGCTCCCGTTGAAATGCGGTCAAAGGTTACTTTCTCGGCAGCACGTCCGCCCATCGTGGCACACATTTCATCCAACATTTGGTCTGGTCGAACAATAAGACGTTCTTCAGGCAAATACCAGGCAGCTCCCAAACTTTGTCCACGCGGAACGATAGTCACTTTTACCAATGGAGCCGCGTGTTCTAGCATCCAGCTTACTGTCGCATGACCTGCTTCATGAATGGCAATGGCTTTCTTTTCTGAAGGCGTTACAATTTTGTTTTTCTTTTCTAATCCACCTACAATGCGGTCTACTGCATCCAAGAAATCTTGTTTATCTACCGCTTCTTTGTTGTTTCGGGCTGCAATTAACGCGGCTTCGTTGCACACATTGGCAATGTCGGCACCCGAAAAACCAGGGGTTTGTTTGGCTAAGAAATCGGTGTCTAGGCCTTCTACTTTTTTAAGCGGTTTAAGATGTACCTCAAATATTTCTTTACGCTCGCGAATGTCTGGAAGGTCTACAAAAATTTGACGGTCAAATCGACCTGCACGAAGTAGCGCCTTGTCAAGTACATCGGCACGGTTAGTGGCCGCCAAAACAATTACATTGGAGTTGGTTCCAAATCCATCCATCTCGGTAAGCAACTGATTGAGTGTATTTTCACGTTCGTCATTTCCACCAGAAAAACTGTTTTTTCCTCTTGCTCTTCCAACCGCATCAATTTCATCGATAAAAATAATAGCGGGTGATTTTTCTTTGGCTTGTTTAAATA
>JAGNTC010000137.1 GCA_017987725.1 Flavobacterium sp. | reverse complement strand
TGCATTTGGCTGAAAAAGACAGTGCGATAGCCAAGTTAAAATTAGCCCGCGATTTTACCAAGTCAAAAGAAGAAAAAGCCCGTTACCGCTTTATTATTGGTCAGCTTTTTGAAGAAATGAATCAGCTTGACAGCGCCTTTGTGGCCTATCAATCGGTAATTGACATGAAACGAAAATCAGCGCGCGATTATGTTATCCAGGCGCATGCGCGGCAGGCGATGATGTTTGATTTTACAAAAGGAGATACCCTCGCGTTTTTGAAAAAATTCAATGACCTTAAAAAAGACCGCGAAAACAGGCCTTTTTTAGACGTAATCAACCATAGAATGGCCTTGTTTTATGACAAACAACACAAGGACAAGCAGGCCTTGCAGTATTACAACGCCTCATTAAAAAAGAAATCGGGAGATCAGTATTTGGTTGCCTCAAATTACCGCAACATGGCGGAGATTTATTTTTATCAAGCCAAATATACCGTAGCGGGTAAGTACTACGACAGCACAATGACCCAGTTGAACAACCGATCAAGAGAATTTAAATTCATCAAGAAAAAGAGAGACAACTTGGCCGATGTGATTAAATATGAAGCGATTGCCAATACCAATGACAGCATCATATCGGTATATAAAATGTCAGAAACCGATCGGGTGGCCTACTATGAAAAACACATTGAGGCACTCAAAAAAGCCGATGCTATCGCAAAAGAAAAAGCGGATAAAGCGGCAAAAGAAGCCGATTCGGGTACCGATGAGACTGGAATAAAAGGAGGCAGCAAGGGTGGAAAGACCGCAATGGCACCTCCAAGCGCGTCGGATATGGCTTCAACAACCAGTGATTTTTATTTTTATAAAGCGTCCACGGTGGCTTTTGGAAAAGCTGAATTCAAGAAAAATTGGGGCAATCGACCCTACAAAACCAATTGGCGCGTGGCCTCCATGAAATCGACAGATGCCAATGGCAATTTGGAAGAAGAGGAAGCCGAAGGCGATACAGCCGAAGATTCCCCGCAAAAAGAAAAAGAAGTTGATGCCCGCTACACCACAGCCTATTACACGCAGTTATTGCCTACTTCCGCTGAGGTTGTCAACGATTTAATCAAAGAGCGCAATTTTGCGTATTACCAGTTGGGGCTGATCTATAAAGAAAAATTTAAAGAATACAACTTGGCCTCTGCCAAACTGGAACAACTGCTCTTGAATCAACCAGAGGAGCGATTCATTTTGCCTTCCATGTATCATTTGTATAAAATCTATGAAATTACAGATGCGGCCAAGGCAGCAGCCATGAAAGACCGTATTATAAACGAGTTCCCCGATTCGCGCTATGCTAAAATTTTGATTGCTTTAGACAACGGAACGGTGGCAGTAACCGAATCGCCCAATACGGCCTACGACAAGGTATATCGATTGTATGAAACAGGCGACACCAAAACCACCTTGCTTGCGCTTGAGGAAGTGATTTCACAGTATACAGGAGAAGAAATTATCCCCAAATTAGAATTACTGAAAGCGCATTGTATTGGTAAATTAATGGGCTTAGAAGAATACAAAAAGGCACTTAATTTTGTTGCGCTCAATTATCCTAATGCCGAAGAGGGCAAGGCGGCTGAACAACTGTTAGCTAATGATTATCCCAAACTAGAAAAATTGACTTTTTACCAAGTCAAACCGTCCAGTTGGAAAATAGTATATGTAGCCGATAATTTAAACGACAAGGCAACCGTCAAGTTGCAGGAAATTGTAGCTAAATTTATCAAAGGACGCAGCATTGATCAACTCACGACTTCTGTGGATGTGTATACGCCCACTAAAAACTTCTTTGTGATTCACGGGCTCAAAACAGAAGAAGCGGCTAAAGGCATTGTGTCCATCTTGCGTGATTACAAGGATTATAAATTGCCCAATACGGCCTATATCATCTCAAATGACAATTACAAAATTGTACAAATCAAGAAAAATTTTGAGGTGTATTTGAAGACCACGCCAAGCGATCCGTTGCCCGAAGTTCCTGACACCTTTGTTCCGGCAAAACCAACTCAGACAAATCCTAAAATGCCCGACACAACGGTTCCGGCCAACGATGTATTGGGAGGGGATGATACCGAAAACAATATGGCTCCACCGGATCCAAATGAAATGAGCACAAATCCAGGCGATCCCTCGGCAATGAAAAAAGAAAAAAAATAAGCATGTTTGATAAAAAACCAAAATCGTATACCGATTTGTTGGGTAAAACCAATCGAATTGTAGAAGGCACAACGATTGTGGGCGACATCGTGTCTCAAGCTGATTTTCGTTTGGACGGCATTTTAACCGGAAACTTTAAATCCAACGGCAAATTGGTAATCGGCCCGGCCGCTGCGGTTACTGGAGATGTCGTGTGCAAAAACTGTGACATCGAAGGCAAATACCATGGCAACATTCAAGTAGCTGAACTGCTCACCGTAAAAGCAAAAGCCAGCATCAAAGGAGCAGTGATTTGCGGCAAATTATCGGTGGAACCCGGCGCCGATTTTAGCGCTTCTTGCGAAATGAAACCGCACATCAAATCTACAACGCCACCCGATGCCAACACCAAACCAGCAGAAACAAACGCGTAACAAATGGCTTGCGCTGATTAACATTCCTGTGCAAATGGGCGTCATTGTTTTTCTGTTTGCTTATTTGGGCAAATGGCTGGACGAAAAATACACCAATCCACACCGACTTTTTGTAAAAGGACTTACTTTGTTGGGAATTGCTATTGCGTTTTACAACATCAACCGACAGCTCAAAGAAATCAACAAATCGGAATAACCAGAATGCGTTACAAAGTAAAACTGCTTTTACTCCTGCTCCTCATTGTCTTTTTGAGCTTTGCCACACACAATGCTCTTTATGAATATACCCAACTGGGTAGTGCAGCCAAGCAGTTTCAGTTTTCGTTAGTTAGTCTTTATTTATTTTTTGGAATTTCGTCTTTTTTGTTGTTGGCAATTCTTGCTCTATTGCCGCAGCGATTACAAGATAATTTCGGCTTTGTTTTTATTGGCCTCACCTTGCTAAAAATGGCTATCGCCTATTGGTTTTTTTATGGGGTAACGGCAAGTTCAGCAGGCGTAAATGGCTCAGAAAAAAGGCAAGTATTTATGGTTTTTGCTTGGTTTTTAGCAATAGAAACCTATTTATCGTCACGTATTTTAAACAATACCCAATAAACCCCTGATTTTTCGGCAAATCTGCCAAAAAAATAATTGCTTTATACTTTTGAATATTAATAATTAATGTACTTTTGCACCAAATTTTAGAAACTCAAAATTAAGTTAATTCATACGCTATGGTGTTTTCAAAAAAACTGATCCAAGTAAGTATAGCAATTTTAGTCGCCTTTCTTCCTATTTTAGGACATTCTAATACTCCCGAAGCACCAGCTTCTTCTGATTCTGCTCCTGTTGAAACTACCCATGAAGCCCACGCAGAACCAGCCGATTTAAAATCAAAAATCAGAGCATTTATCGATCACCACGTATTGGATGCGCACGATTTTACTCTTTTTGCTGATGAAGCTACCCACACCCATTATGGCTTTCCTTTACCCATTATTTTGTGGGACAATGGGGTGCACTTTTTCTCGTCGTCCAAATTTAATTATGGTGATGAACATGGAACTGTAGCTGAGTCAAATGGAAATTTTTATGTATTGCACCACGAACGCATCTACAAAACCGATGCGAAAGGGACCTTGACTATGGATGAACACCATCATCCAACCAATGCAACTCCTATTGATTTATCCATTACTAAAGGTGTTTTTACCATTATGGTTGTTGCCTTCTTGATGTTTATGTTGTTCAGTAGTTTGGCCAAGTCATATGCTAAAAATGGTGGCATTTCATCTGGACCAGGCCGTTTCTTTGAGCCTATTGTTTTGTATGTGCGCGATGAGATTGCGATTCCCAACATTGGCGAGAAACACTACAAAAGATACATGAGTTATTTGTTGACCATCTTTTTCTTTGTGTGGTTCTTGAACATCTTTGGATTGACTCCATTGGGAATTAATGTAACCGGAAACATAGCGGTGACTTTTGGATTGGCTGTAATTACCTTTTTAATTACCAATTTAACGGCCAACAAAAATTACTGGGGACACATTTTCTGGATGCCCGGCGTTCCTACTCCGATGAAATTTATTTTGGCCCCGATTGAGTTATTGGGTGTATTGATCAAACCCTTCTCGTTAATGATTCGTTTGTATGCCAACATTTTTGCGGGCCACATTGTATTGATGAGTTTAATTGGGTTGATGTTTATTTTCAAAAATTGGTTGGGAAGCAGCTTGTCGTTCATGCTTTCGTTTGCCATTTCAACCATTGAGATTTTAGTAGCCTTGTTGCAAGCTTATATTTTCACGATGTTATCGGCCTTGTATTTCGGATCGGCGGTAGAAGAACACCATCACGAAGGAGCTGAGCACCATTAAAATTTTTGATTTTTGAATCTTGATTTTTGATTATTCTAAAATCAACAATCGTTAATCAACAATCGTTAATCAATTTGAATGTTTAATTTAATATATATACATTATGGAAATTCCTAAAATTGTTGGAGCTGGATTAGTAGTAATCGGTGCTGGTATTGGTATCGGAAGAATCGGTGGTTCTGCTATGGACGCGATTGCACGTCAACCAGAAGCTACTGGTAAAATTCAAACCGCTATGCTTATCGCAGCTGCGCTTATTGAAGGTATTGGATTTGCTGCTTTATTTGCAGTATAATACAAACAAACAAAAAGCTGTAACGGTTGGTTGCAGCTTTTGTTTTACTTAATTGAACACACCGAGTTTTAAAACTCACATTATATAGACAGTAAGAATAAAAAGTATGGAAAAGTTAATTAATGATTTTTCGTTTGGTTTGTTTTTTTGGCAAACATTAATTTTTGTTGGATTGATTTTCTTGTTGAAAAAATTTGCATGGAAACCCATTTTGGATGCGGTAAATGAGCGCGAAGAAGGCATCAAAAATGCTTTAGAATCAGCTGAAAACGCCAAAAAAGAAATGCAAAACTTGCAAGCCGACAACCAACGTATTTTGCAAGAAGCCCGTATGGAGCGTGATGCAATGTTGAAAGAAGCGCGTGAAATGAAAGAAAAAATGATCGCTGATTCTAAAACAGAAGCACAAGCACAAGGCTTGAAAATGATTGAGCAAGCCAAAGCGGCTATTGAAACCGAGAAAAATGCAGCCATGGCTGAATTGAAATCACAGGTTTCTACCTTGTCTTTAGCGATTGCAGAAAAATTATTACAAGACGAATTAGCCAACAAAGATTCCCAAGTAAAATTGGTAGAAAAAATGTTGGGTGATGCTAAACTAAACTAATTATGGCCAGTACAAGAGCTGCGATTCGTTATGCCAAAGCAATTTTAGAAATTGCGCAAGCCAAAGGCGCTGCCGATGCAGTGAATGCCGACATGCTTGTGGTTGAAGAAACAATGAGCAACAATGCCGAGCTGCGCACCTTTATCGGAAACCCAACTACCAAAGTGGAGGTGAAAGAAAGTGTCTTATTGGAAGTGTTTGGAAATACACATGCCGTAACCAAAAGCTTGTTTCATTTGTTATTTGAAAACAAACGTTTTGAATTGCTTCATGCCATTGCGGTAGAGTACACCAAGTTGCATGCCATTTTGAACGGTGTTGAAACGGCCCAGGTAACTACAGCCA
>JAGNTC010000020.1 GCA_017987725.1 Flavobacterium sp. | reverse complement strand
ACTAAGATGTGTGTAATTTTTCGACATAAGCAATCCAAAGATTGCACTACTTGGGAAAATGGCAAAATGCCCTCAAAAGCATTTTGTCATTTGTTTCTAAAAATTGCACTTATCTGTTGAACTCAGCTTTTAATTATTTAAAAAATTCAATTAAAGCAATATCACCATCACTAAACATTGCAAAAATAGGGCCTCCAAACAATGTATATAATCCTGTGAACTCCAATCCAATTCTAAACTTAATGATAAAGTAAAATAGAATTAAAGGTGCGCAAATTAATATAATTTTTTTTTCATGTTTTAACTCACCTTTAAGGCATGGATAAAAAAGGGCAAAAGCAAGCATGTAGCCAATAAATTGAAATCGGTTCATACTTGGTATAACAGACAATAAATTAAAAACAGCAATAAATAATAATGTAAATGCAAATAGATTTTCAATGTTTTTTTCTTTAATTTTTTTTCTATTTAAATAAAGAAATACAAGTAATATACCTACTGCCCATTTTAAAGACGACTGATAGAATTTACCTCTAAAATTCTTGTTTTCAGTCATTTTGACTTTCAGCTCTTGATAATCTTCATTAATATAATCTTCAGATTTTTCTATATAAGTTTGTGGTAAAAAACTGAGCTGATTTTCAAAAACATCCAAATTAAATGAAATTGTTAATGAAACTAAAAAACAAACAAAATACAGTTTAGTTAAATTTCCTAACAATATATATATCAGATATACTCCTATTGCTATAAAAAATGAAAAGTGTATAAATGGAGAAATAAAAACAAATAATAATCCCCATTTTTTTTTATAAATCATTTTGTTAAAAATTCCATAGAAAAAAATTTGTGATGCTAATGAAAAACGCATTACGTTAATATCCCATACTGCAAACAAAAAAGAAAATACAATTACAAATAACAAGCCATACCATATTGGTTTTTTACTTGCTAAACTGAGCACATTCCATATATTTCTTGACAAGAAAAAACCAAAAAACAATCCAATTATCATAAGAAAAACCTGGAAATTCTCTGTAAAGGAAGATGCTAAATAAGACAATAAAGGTTGAATAAAATCTAAATTATTTTTGTCAATAAGTGTTTTAATAAAATCTTTCACCCCTAAATGCATTTTACAATGCATTTCAAATAAATTTTTATATCTATTTATGTCTGAGCCCGTATTTCCTATTACAAATGTATATCCAAAAAAACCGCTAAATAAAAACACCGAGTTTTTGGCCCAAGTTTCTTTATAATTTAGAACAGATATGTAAACTGCCAATAAAGGGGATAATAAAAAAACAAGTAATATATATATGGAATTACTTGATTTTAATTGTATGTCAATATTCTTATACATTTACAATATTTAGCAAGTAACTTTTTATTTCTTCGAAATTTTGTAACACTTTGATGTAATTTCTAGGATTAAATCGTTCAATTTCTTTTTTTAATTCTCCAGATTTTGCAACGATTGGGTATGTCCATATATATTTACAATTAGTATTTTGATAAAGCATACTATTTGAATATGAAGAAATTATAACTCCATCTTTCAAGGAGGCAATTAACAACTCCACTGGAAATATTTCAGTAATCAGAAAAATAGAATCATCTAAATAAGTTAAATTTTCTAACTTTTGGTTTGGATGTTTTTTAAAAAGTATTTTATATCCAGGTAATGTTTCTGTTATTGTTTTCAAAAGCATTGATTCATAACTAGGTAAATAGTGTCTATCATTTATCACCAAAACTACTTTTGATAATTCAGGATAATTTGAAAAGTCAACTAGAAAAGTTTTTTTTAAACTCTCGATTTTTTCATCAGACAAAGTATAATCTACCTCTATTATTTTTTTATTGGACAAATTTGGCAAGGTCTTACTATAAGCATATATGAAATCATAATACCCGTTTTTACCAAAATCCCAACTAGTAAACCAAAACTTCAAAAACTTAAGGCCATGAAGTTTAAAAAATTTATAACTTTTTATAGAATTTATTAATCTTGACCTATAATTTTTAGATTTAAATTTCACATAAGCTCCCATTCCATCAGGAGCCAAGAATGTTGTGGTATTTTTGTTTTTAAAATAATATGTTAAGTAAACAAAAATTGGATCGTGGTACAAAAATGAAACAAAATGATAAAATTGATTACTTTCAATGAATTGTTTCAAATTTATTACATCAGGGAAAACTCTATCAGAGTGATGAAAATATTCCACTTTATGATATATATACCTACTATCTAAATTAACATTACTTAGTCGAGATTGTGAGTTCGGATTTAATACAATAATAAAATTAATTTCGTATTCTTTTCCCGCATAATATCTGTCAACAAGACTTAATGCAACCATATAGTGGAATTCAGTTGCAATTTGAATTATTACTTTCTTCATTTATAATTTCTTTGGTTGTACATCATTATTGCCTCAGCCATTTGCCAATCTTCTAAATCATCAATATCAATACTTTCCAGTTTTCCCATTTCGTAGGGCAATATTTTCCCACCAAAAATATATTGTCCCACTTTATTTATACGAGTAATATAAATAACGGCACCATTTCTTGCCCAATAGGTAGGTTTTTCTTGCCTTCTTAAGACTAAGTTCTCACTATCTATAGACTTTATATATTTCCCATCAAGTAACATAATTGATGAATCTGTATACTTATGCGGAATTTTAATCACACTTACTAAAGAATCTGCTTCAACATCTTGAGCAAAAAGTTCTATGGTTTCGTTGATATGTTTTACAGTGCGTAAAGGCGAGGTAACTTGCAATGTCATCACAGCATCAAAATTACCCTGAACAGCTTCAACTGCATGAACCATTACCGGAAGCGTAGGAGCTAAATCACCCGAAAGCGCAGCTGGTCTTTGAACAACATTAACATTATACTGTCTTGCAATTTCTAATATATCCTCATCATCTGAAGAAACAACTACATCATAAAGATTAGAACGCAAGGCTGCTTCTATAGTATGAGCGATAAGAGGCTTGCCAAGCATTATTTTTTTATTTTTGCCTGGTAATCCCTTACTTCCTCCTCTAGCAGGTATAAAACCCAGTATTTTCATACCCTGAATTAATACGTTATTGTTTTTTGAATACTTGGATTTGAAGAAGCTAATATATCTGCTATTTGAGTTCCGGCATGTCCGTCACCATATATACCCGCATTTTCATATTTTCCATGAGCAATTTGTGTAAGTATAGCTTTTTTAATCTCTTCTCGTTCATAGCCAACATTAATTACGTTTGGTCCCATTTCTCTTTTGTTTTGACGTGTACCAATATTAACAACAGGAGTTCCTATAGTTGCGCCTTCTCTAACACCTGAACTACTATTTCCTACAAGACAAGCACAAGTATTCATCAAGTGAATATAAATTTGAGTTGGTAAGTTTTTAAATAATTTCAACCATGTGCCGCTCTCTTTATTATACACTTCTCGGTACACTCGAATACCAGTTGAAATATCATCACTACCCGCATCAATATTAGGCCATAACATTATAGTAGACATTTGTAAGGCATCAAGTGCATACAAAGTTTCTTCAATTTGAGCTCTATTACTTCCAAATTCAGTTGTAACAGGATGTTGTGATACTAAAAGGAATGGTTTAGTAAGATCTAAATAAGAAGGCCCTACCCCAGTAAAGTTTTCAAAAAGATTACTTAGTATTTTATGCGAATCATTTTTAAGTTCATTCAATACCAAATCCATACGTGGACAACCTACATTATGAACATGTTCTGGACTTTCACCTAATTTTAATATTCTTTCTTTTGCATCTTCACTAGCTGCAAAATGAATATGTGCAAATTTAGTAATGGCATGACGGATACTTTCATCGATGGTTCCTGTTACTTCTCCGCCCATGGTGTGGGCAATTCGGATATTCATATAAGCTGCAGCAATTGTAACAGACATCATTTCAAATCGATCACCTACTACCACCAAATAATCTGGTTTTAGGTTATTAAAAATCATTGAACACTCAATTAAACCTAAACCTGTAGATTTTGCCATAGTTACAGGGTTTTCGCCTTCAACAATATTAAAGAAATTAAAGTTGGGCGTAAATCCATCTTTAATAATTAAATCTTCTACTTTCCCAAACCGATCCAAAACGGCTGAAGCTCCAATGATCAATTGCAATTCAAGTTGTGGATGATTTTTAACAGCCATCATCACTGATTTTATGCTACTATAGTTGGCTCTACTACCAACAAAAACACAAATTTTTTTCATTTTTATATTTCTTATAGATTATTGAAGCTGGCTGTATTCGATCTTTTCGTTAGCCTGTATTGTGCTTTTAACTATTCTTCCAATTATATTTTTAAATTCTTTTGCTGGTATTCCATCACCTGGCTTTTTATACGAAATGTCTTCTGATGAAATAATATGACCCACAGATAGTACTTTTGTAGATACTATAGATTTTTCAAAAACAAATTTCATATTACCAAGTTCTTTTACCTTTTCATCTTTATCTATTTTAAAGTTCATAGCAAGCTCAGCTGCACGTATATTATCTACCATATGTTTAAACTCTTCTGGCTCTGTTGAGTTTTTCGCATCACTTCCATACATTAATTTTGAAAGTGTAAAATGTTTTTCTACTATAGTGGCGCCCAACACTACTGCTGTTAGAGGAACACCTATTCCTAATGTATGATCCGAAAAACCAACTTTACATTGGTAACGCTCTTTAATTTCTTGCATCACATTTAAGCCTGCATTTTCTGGCTTACATGGATATTCTGAAGTACATTGTAAAATGGTAAGTTTATCTTTATCTTTAAAAACAGCAACCGCGCGGTCCAATTCCTCCCAAGAACTCATTCCGCTAGAAAGTATTACTTTTTTACCTGTTTTATTAATAAGTTCTAAAAGCGGAATATTACTAACTTCACCAGAAGGTATTTTAAACGTTGATACACCGAGATCCATTAATAAATCAACAGCCTCTGAAGAAAAAGGTGATGAAAAAAAATCTACATCACACTCTTGTTCAGCATAATCTTTTAAAATTTTATATTGTTCAAGATTAAATGCTGTTCGTTCAAAATACTCTTTTCTTGATTCGTCTTTAAAATAAGCAGGATTAGGAGCACTTGATAAACTTTCTGCCTCAAAAATATGAGTTTGAAACTTTACAGCATCTACACCACAATCAGCAGCAGCTTTAATGAATTGTTTAGCTAAGCCTACTGATCCCTCATGTGTATTACCTATTTCTGCTATGATGTATGTTTTTTTCATAAAATCTATGTTTTTAAATTTTTTAATTTATTATTTTTAAATTTTATAACCATAAAAAATATTTGTAATTTTTTTTAAAGCTTCGCCCCGTCAGTCACATGCAGTAACCAACAAAGGAGTTGTTCGTTTTGCCCATGTGGGCTAATTTTTTATTCTTTTTCAAACACCACAAAACCATAGCCTTGGTAGGCGGTTGTAGTGATGAATTTAATTTTTTTGTTTATTTCGGATTCAATTTTGGGCACCAACTGTTCCAAATAATCTTGGTTGATGTGCGGCCCTTCAACCACTACCTCAATCGTATCACTAGCAATCCCGTGCGCAAAACTCCCCGTAATCCATACCCGATCTACCTCACCCATGCGTTCCAACACACTGGCTACAATCGTATCGATGCCCACGTATTTACGGACAATTTGTTGTAACAAGCTGTAAAAAGGATGTTGGCTATTGGCCTTGTAGGTGATTTTGTGCTCGTCGCCTCTGCGCAAGATAATTCCGGCCTCGGACAAGTTATTGAGTTCTTTGCGAATGGCGTTAGTCGATTCGTTCATTTCAACTGCTAACCCTCGAAGATAGCCTTCATTATCCACATTGGTGAAGAATTTTACCAGAAGGCGTAGGCGGGTTTTAGAGGTAATTAAATCGGCTAACATATCACGGAAATGAAATGAGTAACAAAAGTACTCTATTTGTTTCGATAAATGTTAAGAGAATGTGAAGTTTTTTATTTTGTAGCTGTCAGCTGTTAGCCATAAGCTATCAGCCGTACTGTGTAATCTTCTTCAACTCCCCTCTTGAGAGGGGCTGGGGGTGTGTTTTTATGAGTTGTTAGTTAACAGTTTACAGTCGTTATTGACACACAAATCAAAAATCAAATATCAAAAATCAACAATCGTTATTCGTTAATCTCTTTCTTTTTCCTTGATGAAAAAGAAACAAAAAATCAAGACCTGGGATTTTCGGACTAGATAATTGAAAGATTTAAAAATTGAATGATTGAAAGATTCCTGTTGCAGTGACAGTTGTTTCCAGAAGTTTTGGAATTTGGTCCCGAAGCGTCGGGATTCAGTATTGGAATTTATTTAATTCGTGCATTCGTGGCTAAAATGGTTGTCGAAAAAAGGGGGTAGGTTTTAGGTAGTAGGTTTTAGGCGGCGTTCTTAGAACTATCTTTACTCTTAAAGTCTATACCGCTTTAAAGTTTTGTAGTTTAAAGAACTGAATGATTGAAATATTCCTGTTGCAGTGACAGTTGCCCCTCGAAGTTTTGGAATTTGGTCCCGAAGCGTCGGGATTCAGTATTTTAATTTAATCGGGTTTTGACGACTATCAAAAATTGCCAAAATAAAAATCATACTGTCACTCACATCATAAACAATCCAGTAATCGCGTACAATTTTTATTCTAGCTTGTTTATCATCAGACAATTTTCCAATTGTTGGATACTCGGAGATTAATTCAGCAGCTTGTTTAAAAAGAGTATTGAGTTTTCTGCTGTATTCATTTGAATTATTATGCTCAATCCAATATTCCAGGATTTGAACTCGGTTATTTTTGGCTTGTAATGACCATACTATTTTTCGCCTAGCCATTTATCAATTTGTGCATTTACTTCATCATTACTAAATGACTGCCCGTATTTGATTTGTTCCCTGCCTTGGTTAATGACAAGCTTTTGATTACGGGTGAGTTTAAACAAATCATTCGTTGCATTATCGGTATTCAAAAAATGATACATTTCTTCAAGTAAATTCAAATTACTTGAAGAATTTATTTCTTCGATTAATCTTCTTCTCAATTCAATTGTTCTCATGTTGGCGTTATTTGATGCTAAGATAGTAGAATTTAGATTCAAATTATTCTTAACATTTTTGATTTGTTTGAAAAACTAAAAAAATTATACCGCTGATAATCAGTACGAATTTCTTGTTGTAAATGAAGTCTTGGGGGTAAATAATTCTATTTTTCTCTCACAATCCCGAAGGTTTGGAACACAACCTTTTGCGACTTGGCGGCTTGGCGAGAAAATATCACAAACATTCTTCTTTTCATTCTCTCTCAATCTCGAAGGTTCGGGACGCAATCCCGATATAAATCGGGACGCAAAGCTTTATTTTGCGATTTGGCGGCTTCGCGGCTTCGCGAGAAACTATCACAAAAATCCTCCTATTCTATCTCTCGCAAAGACGCTAAGTCGCAAACCTGTCTGCCGACAGGTAAAGAATCGCTTCGCTCCTTTTGTCCCGAAGAGTCGGAATTGGAACACAGATTGAAGAAATTGGTATAATCTGAAAAATTTTAATTATTTATCAAATTATTCAAATCTGTGTTTCTGAAAATAGTACTTAGTATACACTACCTTTTGCCTTTCGACTAACAAAAGTACTTAGTATACTTTGAAAACTTCCCGCTCCCCACTTCCAACTTCCCGCAATAAAATAATCGCAGTTGTTAGTATACTTCTACCCTTTTGACTTTCGACTTACCGAAGTGCTTAGTATACTTTGAAAAACTTCCCGCTCCCCACTTCTAACTTCCCGCAATAAAATAATCTCCGTTGTTAGTATACTTCGAAAACCCCTACATTTGAAAAAATTTCCACCATGAACAAATACCTTAAAATTGCGATTTTTGTTGTGAGCTGTTTGGCCATAGGCTACCTCTCGGGTTTGGTTACACGCGAAGCGATTCCTACCTGGTATGCCACCTTGGTAAAACCGAGTTTCAATCCGCCCAATTGGGTGTTTGCACCGGTATGGAGCACTTTGTATATGGCCATGGGTGTTGCGGCGGGCTTGGTGTGGAGCCGAATGGATTACGAGCCGGTAGCCGTTAAAAAAGCGCTGCGGTTTTTCTGGATTCAGTTGGGCTTAAACTCCTTGTGGTCGATTTTGTTTTTTGGCTTACACAATCCGCTTTTGGCGCTGCTTGAGATTGTATTGTTGTGGTTGATGATCTACGAAACCTGGACGCAATTTCGACATATTCACAAAATTGCGGGATATTTACTGGTTCCCTATTTGCTTTGGGTGAGTTTTGCCAGCGCACTCAACGCGAGCATTTGGTGGTTAAACCGCTAGATTTTCAACGATGGCTTTGGCGGCAATAAAACCCGAAGTCCACGCATTTTGAAAATTAAATCCGCCGGTGATGGCATCCACATCGATAATTTCTCCAGCAAAATACAGCGATGGATAACGCTTACTTTGCATGGTCTTGAAGTGCACTTCTTTAAGGTCAAGACCACCTGCCGTCACAAATTCTTCTTTAAACGTGCTTTTCCCATTCACCTTAAATTGGCCATTACCCAATTGTTCGGCCAATTGTTGGAGTTGCATTTTAGTACTATCGGCCCATTTGGTGTGTTCCTGAAACCCTGCAGCTGCAGTAAGGCTTTCCCATAATCGATTGGGTAGATCAAAAGGCGATTTACTTTGCACGCTGCGTTTAGCCAAATCGATGCGAAACTGTTGCAATTGTGCCAAAATTTCAGCTACTGAAAATTCGGGTAACCAATTGATTTGTAGGATAAATTGATAGTTTTTTTCGGCCAGTAATCGAGCGCCCCAAGCCGACAAACGCAAAACCGCCGGACCACTCATCCCCCAATGGGTCACTAATAACGGCCCAGTTTCTTGCAGTTTTGTCCCCACTACTGACACACGCGCCTGAGTAGATACGCCCATTAAGTTGGCAATGCGTGGATCTTTGCAATTGAAAGTGAATAAGGATGGAACGGGCGCAACCATTTGGTGTCCCAAGGACTGAAGCATCTCCCATATTTTGGGGTTGCTGCCCGTTGCCAATAGCAATTGCTCGCAACTAAAATTGCCCGTAACCGTGTGGATTTTCCAACTCTCCTCTTGCGGCAATAACTCCTGAACCGATTGACCCAACAAGACTTCAATGCCCAATTTTTTAGCCGTTTGTGTAAAACAACTCACGATAGTTTCTGACGAATTAGATGTTGGAAACATGCGGCCGTCGGCCTCGGTTTTGAGCGCCACTCCATGCTCGGCAAACCACTCGACCGTATCGCCCGAACAAAATTGATGAAACGGACCGCGCAATTCACGTTCGCCACGGGGATAATATTTCACCAAAGCATTGGGTTCAAAACAGGCATGGGTTACATTGCAACGTCCACCGCCCGATATGCGCACCTTGCCTAGCACTTCTTGACCGCGTTCCAAGATGGCAATGCGCAATCCCGGATGATTTTCGGCACAATTGATGGCCGCAAAAAATCCAGCAGCACCGCCGCCTACAACAATTAGATCAAAATGCTTGTTTATGGTATGCATAAAAAAAATAGCGCTGCTAAATTATCAGCGCCCCGCCATCTTTTGGTGTTATTGAACGAATATTTTGTACTCCCAAGGTTTAAAACTGTGGGACTGGTTTTTGGCCAATACCACTTTTTCGCCGCTCATGTAATCGGCAAAACTGCCTTCAACCGGAAAAGTAAATGTGTTTGGTTTTTTGCTCATATTGGCTACATAGATCACTTTTTTGCCGTCTTTTTCGCGGACAAAAGCCAAAATGTTAGTGTCGTTGGATGTGGCCAAACGGACATAGGAAGCTTTCACTTTTCCGCCGTGCAAGGCAACATTATTGGTTTTTAAGGCACCCAATTTTTCGTAAATCGCACCCATTTTACCGGCAGTATGCGGGATGGTGTCTTTCTCAAAAAAGCGCAAACGTTTTTTCAAGTCGTATTCTTGTCCATTGTAAATTAAAGGCATCCCGGGCATTGTAAAGCTCAAGGCTGCAAAGGTCTCAACGGCATCGCCCATGCGCTCGTATTCAGATCCGTTCCACGAATTCTCATCGTGGTTGGACGTAAAGTTCATGTAAATGTCATCTTTTTGCAACAGCGTGTCAATTTTGGTCATGTACGCATCAAAGGCATCAACCGTTTTTTCGCCTTTGGCAATTTGGTTGTAAATTTTGTGCAATTCCCAACCGTACTGCATGTCAAATGCATTTTTCAACAACTCTGGTTTCTCGGCCTCAGCCAATAAGAAAATGGGTTTTACTTTGTTTAGTTTAATTTTAGTCGCATCCCAAAAATCAGTGGGCACCTCGCCTGCTACGTCACAACGAAATCCATCTACATTAAAATCAGTAAGCCAGTATTTCATATCGGCCACCATCGCTTTGCGCATGGCTTTGTTGTTGTAATCCAACTCAACCACATCGGTCCAATCAAATGGCGCTATCATTTTTCCAGCTTTGTCGTGGGTGTAATAGTCTGGATGAGCCGTAACCCATGGATGATCCCAAGCCGTATGGTTGGGCACCCAGTCTAAGATTACATAGATGCCGTTTTCGTGCGCGGTTTGAATTAATTTGGCCAAATCGGCTTTGGTTCCAAACTTGGGGTTGATGCTGCGGTAGTCTTTTACCGAATAGTAGCTGCCCAAATACTTTTCTCTTTCTTTTGGATCGGTGATTTGTTCAATAGACGTATCGCCTTTGGCTTTGCGGTTTTTTAATCCAATTTCATGAATGGGCATCAACCACAAAATTTTAACCCCCATTTGTTTCAACTTGGGAATATCTTGGGTAAAAGCGTTAAAGGTTCCCTCGGGCGAATACTGACGAATATTCACTTCGTAAATCACGGCGTTATCAGCCAATTCTGGCGTAACTGCGGCAATTTCGGGAGTAACTTTTGGGGTTTCTTTGGCTTTTTTACAGCTAAAAATGCCAAGGGCAAGGCAAAGGAGTACGACTACTTTTTTCATGTTATTGTTTTTCGATTAATAAAAGGGTTGCGGGGGTATTGAGGGTAATTTTTCCGTTGGTCACTACAGCTGTTTTTCCAGAATAGGCATCGCGCACTTTGGTTCCGTTTGCAAAGACAGATCCCACCGAAATGGTTTTGCTACCCAAGGGTAAATCCAAGCCTACAACTACTTGATCGGTATACTTTCCTTGGGTCCATTTGCGCGAAAACACGTAGTTTTTATCGGCTATTTTTTTGTGCACTCCTGCACCAATGGCCGGATGGTTTTTTCTAAACAAACCCAATTTTTGCCAATGTTTCAACACATTTTGAGCAAATTCGTCTGTTTGAATGGCTTCCCAATTCATGAAGGAGCGCAACGTTGCATCGCCTTGAGTGCCCTCGATATCCAATGATCGCGCACTTTCGTCGCCGTAGTACACTTGGGCTATTCCGGGAGCCAACAACAATTTGGTCGCACTTTCAAAGGCACGGTCGCGTTTCTTGTCAAACGGATAACTGTCGTCGTGTGACGAAACATAATTCATGACTGTATGCCCTTTGAGGTCGTTGTGTAAAATGGTCGAGTACTTGGAGAACAAGGGTTCGTAGGCCAATTTGGCTTCGTTTCTAAAATCAAAATTGATGAGCGCCGAGAAGCCATTGGCAAAATAATTCACGCGTCGATTACCAAAATTATAAGCCAATTTGTCACCGATATTATAGCCATACACCTCGCCCACGGTAAAAAACGGGTTGTTGTCCAACACCTTTGTAGGGTTGTTTTTCTTGTATTCGGCAAATTTGGTGTCGCATATTTTTTTGAAATCGGCCCACACATATTCCGAAGTATGTTTGGCGGTATCCACGCGGTAGCCGTCAATGCCGTATTTGGTGATGTAATCGGACAACCATTTCATGATGTAATAACGAGGCGCTTGCGGATAACCGGTACTCGTAAAAAACTGATCAAGCGAGGCCATTTCGGCCTCGTAGCGGCCTTCTTCTTTCCATTTGTCAGCCAAAAAAGTAGGAATTTGTACCGATTCATCACTCTCGGTTTTCACATCAGGTAAATTCTCAACTAGCGTACAATTGATGTAGGTATCATAAGACTTATACGTGCATTTTGGACTAGTGCGCACCCAAGTTTCGGGATAGACTGCATCTTCAGGAGTGACGGGTCCGGTGTGGTTTACTACGGCGTCTAATAAAACGCGAATACCGTGCGCATGCGCTTTGTCCACCAATTCTTTCAAGTCGGCTTCGGTACCAAAATTGGGATCCAAGGCCGTCCAATCGCGGGTCCAATAGCCGTGAAATCCATAACTAAACCCGGTTCCTTCGTCCACCCCATCGTGAATTTGTTCCACCACGGGTGTCATCCAAATGGCATTGATTCCCAAAGCATCAAAGTAGCCTTCGTCTATTTTTTGAATGACCCCACGTAAATCTCCGCCTTCAAATCCACGTAATTTTCCGGTTGGTTTGGTCCGGTTGTAATGGTGGTCGTTGGCCGTATTTCCGTTTTGAAAACGATCGGTTAATAAAAAATAAACGGTGGCTGCGTCCCAGCTGAATGGTTTTTTTACCGGTGCCTGTGCCTGTAAAAACGGGGAAGCACTAAGTAGACCGAGCACAAAAAGTAGCGATAGCTTTTTCATTTTTAGCGTATTTGTAGGGTAATTGGGTTTTTAAAATCAGTAAGCGGAATGATCAATTGGGTTTGGTCTTTAGACCGCACATAAGGTATCGCTTTGCCATTGGCAGTCACTTGCGTAACCGAACGCGTAAAATGATGCAAAATCAGGTTTACTTTTTTGGGTGCCGAAACATAGGCTTTTCCTGTCTCCGTCGATAGCTTAAATTCGAGTAAATCAGCCGAAGTGGTTTGGCTAAAATGCAGCCTTTCATAGGCGCCAGTTGCAAAGGCATTGGGCGTCTTGCCGTCGTCGTTATAAACACTACCAGTAGAGGTTGGTGTAGCCTCGTCGTGATAATAATGCACATACAACTGATCTAATGTATAATCGCGGGTGGTTTGTATGGTGCTGATCATCGGGATAAATGATCCGCCGCGCACATAAACCGGAAGATGATCATCGGCTACAGCCACTTCTTGTTGGGTGCCGCCGGCGATGCGATCGTTGCTGTACCAATCGTACCAAGAATTGGCTTTGGGGAAATAGACTGTAGTGGTTTTGGCATTGGGTTGCGTGATGGGCGTCACCAAGAAATTGGGGCCCCACAAATAGGTACTCGTTGTATTCCAAAGTGCCGAATTTTGCGGTTCTTCAAACAACAATGGACGCATCAATGGAGTTCCTTTATTGCAGTTTTCGAAGGCCAAGGTATAGTTGTAGGGCAACATTTGGTAACGCAACTCCACTAATTTTTTGGCTTTGGCTTTGGTATCTACGTCTTTGTAGGCCACCTCTGATGCGACTGCCTCGTGGGCATGTGGTCGGAAAATGGGTTGAAATACGCCATATTGCAACCAACGCAAATACAAATTGTTGTCAAAGTAATCACCGGCAAATCCCCCCAAATCCGAGTGCATATAACCGATGCCTTGCATGCCCATGCCTAAGGCAATTTCAGGTTGAGATTGCAAGCCTTCCCAAGAACGACTCACGTCGCCACTCCATGGAATGATGCCAAAATGCTGCGATCCCGAATAACCCGAACGCATCAAAATAAAGGGCCGTTGACGAGGAAAATCGCGTTGATATCCTTCGGCTATGAGCTTGGCCCAGTTGTGTCCGTAAATGTTGTGCACCACACTGGCTTTTCCGGCAGCCGTAATGGCTTTAGAAGGGAAACTTTCGGGTTCACCCAAATCACCCCAAAGACCTGTTACTCCTTGTGCGATAAGGCCTTTGTAAATGTCCCAAAACCATTGTTTGGCTTGTGGTTTAAACACATCGATGATGCCGGTGTGGCCAAAATAAAAATCGTAGGCGCAGGTTTTTCCACCGGCTTCGGTGGCCAATACGCCCTTGGCCTCGGCCTCGTTCCATTTGGAAGAAGTGCTGAGCACAAAAGGTTCGGTAATGAGCACGGTTTGTATCCCCTTGTCTTGAAAGGACTTCATCATTTTTTCGGGATTGGGGAAGGTTTCTTTGTCCCACGCCAAATTGCCCAGCGTGCCTTGAATGGTTTTTCCAAACCAGTACAAATCCAAGATAATAGCATCCACTGGAATGCGGTCGTCCTGAAATTTCTGAATGGTTTTCTCGGTTTCTTCTTGCGAATGGTACCCAAATCGGGAAGAAAAATTGCCAAAAGCCCAACGCGGTGGCAAAGGTTGCAAACCGGTAAGTTGGGTGTAGTTTTCGGTAAGTGCTGTCCAAGAATCGGCGGCAATCACTTGGTAAGTTTTGCGGCCTGAACCAGATTCGTAAGCAATAGTGTTATTTTTTTGGCTGTCTAAATCCAAAAATCCTAAAGCCGAGTTATCAAAATGCACGGCATACAACTGCGAGGACAACACCAAGGGAATGCAAAAGTTGAGCGATTCAGCCCGGTTACTGTAGCCGTAACGCGGTTGGTTTTTGAGTTCCAATTTATTTCCACGTCGATTCAAACCTAAAGCCCGAGATCCCCCACCATACAAAGCTTCATTAGCCGAAATGGCAAAATCAAGCACAAACGAACTGTCTCGTTTGGTATAGCCATTTTTCTCAGCCAACAACAGTTTATTGTGGTACCAATATTGAAGCTGAAAAGGCGCTTTCTGGATTCTCACTTCCATTCCAGCCGTGCGCAAGCGCACTTCGTTTTTGGATTCGGTTAGGTTGGTTTTGAGCCCACTCGGTTTCATTACCACGGCATGTGAGGGATTTGAAATAGCTTCGCCCTTGGGTAAAAACGTGGTTTCAAAAATGTTTGCAGAATAAGGCGTGATGCGGTAACTCCCATCCGTGGTTTGTATTTCTAAAGTACTTTTATTCCACTTTTGGCTCACAAACGAACGCGTGGCTTGTTGTGCAAACGAGGCAGTACAGAAACAAAGTAAAAGCAAACGTACATTCATCGAATTATTTTTTTAGCTCAAAAATGAGTGCTGATTTAGCGTTAATTTCAAGTTCCTTATCCAAGGAAATCGGGGTGCCATTGATGACCTCTTGACCAGATTGATAGCCTTGTATTTGCTCGTGGAAACGTGATAAATTTATTTTTTGAGAAGTTGTATTGTTGTTAATTACCACCATAACAGTCTCTTGCTCATTGTAACGGAAGTACACATATACATTATTTTGTGGTAAATAATGCGTCATTTTTCCGGTGTGAATCACCGCTTTTGCTTTGCGCCAATTGAATAATTTGGCGGTAAAATCAAAATATTTTTGTTGGGTTTCGTTTCGGCCAGCTGCCGTAAAATCCGAAGTCGCATCGCCTTTCCAGCCGCCGGGAAAATCATGACGAATGTCGGGATCGCCTTTGTCTTTGTTGCCTGCCATTCCAATTTCGGAACCGTAATACAACTGCGGAATACCGCGCACCGTAGCCAACACACTCATGGCCATTTGGTATTTATTGAAATCACCTTGGTAAATTTCATTGAAGCGATTGGTGTCGTGGTTTTCGGCAAATACCAATAAATTATCGGTGTTGGGGTACAAGAAATCGTTGGTGAAATTATCGTAGAGTTTAATCAAACCCTTACTCCAGGTGGCTTGGTCTTCGTTAAACACCCCGTCATTGATTACTTGTTGCAAAGTAAAATCCATAACCGATGGCAAATAGGAATTGTAGTGCTGAATGGCCGCAATTGGGCTGTCTTTTTGCCAATAGGCCATTTGCGCTTGATCTTGCATCCACACCTCGCCAACAATATTAAAATGGGGGTATTCATCGGTGATGGCTTTGGTCCACTGGGCGATGCCTTTTTTGTCATTGTACGAATAGGTATCTACGCGAAATCCATCCAAATCGGCCGATTCAATCCACCATAAGGCGTTTTGTGTGAGGTAATTTAACACCAACGGATTCGACTGATTTAAATCGGGCATGGATTTTACAAACCAGCCATCGGCACACAAACGCGCATCATCAGTGGCCGCATGCGGATCAAACTGCGTACTCATGTGGTAATTGGTTTGGGCATAGCCCGGAAACTGATGAATCCAATCGTAGGTAGGCAAATCGCTCATCATCCAATGGGCCGCTCCCCAGTGATTGGTTACATAGTCCATGATGTTTTTCATGCCGCGTTGGTGTAAAGAAGCACTCAACTTTTGGTAATCGGCATTGGTTCCATACCGAGCATCTATTTGATATACATCCGATTGACCATATCCGTGATACGATCCACGGGGATCATTGTCTTCACAAAGCGGCGTACACCACAGCGCCGTAGCGCCCAAGGCTTGTATGTAATCCAGCTGCTGAATAATCCCTTCGATATCCCCGCCGTGACGGCCGCCGGGATTGGCACGGTTGGCTTTCTCGGTAAGTTTGTCTTGGCTGTCGTTGCCGGGATTCCCGTTGGCAAAGCGATCGGGCATGATCAAGTAGATCATATCAGCCGAACTGAAACTGTTGCGAAATCTTGAGTTGGGTTTGCGCGCCTTTAAACTAAAGGCTTGGGTAAATGCTTTTCCTCCTTGGCTGAAGGTGAATTGCAAATCTTGCACCGGAACATTTCTAGTATCAATGGTTACAAATACGTAATTGGGATTTTCGGTTTTTTGCACGTTTTTAATCACCACACCACTGGAAACTGAAATGCTGTTTTGGGCAATATTTTTGCCGTAAAACATGATCTGCAACTCGGGATTGTTCATGCCACTCCACCAAAAAGGCGGTTCGATTTTTTGAATTTGGGCAAAGGAACTTGCAGTAAACAATACAGTAATAATTGCAACCCCTATGTTTCGGATGCAAAGACGCAAATAATCAGTTTTATAATCCATTAGCAATACGTTTTATTCCGTTTTTAATTAAGGCTTCATTAAAATTTATTAATAATCCAAGTTTAATATTAGTTACTCTAGTATAAGTCAATAGTTGTTTCAAATGTACAGGAACTATTTTTTCAACTGACTTCAACTCTATGATAACTTTTTCTTCTACAATTATATCGGCTCGAAACCCTACATCTAAATAGACGTCTTCCCATTTTACAGGTATAGCTTTTTGCCTTTCTACTTTTAATCCTTCTTTGATTAATTCATGACATAAAATAGCTTCATATACACTTTCCAATAAACCTGGCCCAAGCCTATTATGAATCCTGTAGGAAACATTTACAATAATTTTTGCTATTTCATTTTCTGTCAAATTCTTCATACATATACATTATGTGGCTTCGATGATAATTAAATAAAGTCTTTTCTCGCAAAGACGAAATACCGATGAATCGGTAGGCAACCTTTTTTTGCGACTTCGCGTGAAACCAGAGATCCTATTCTGTTTTATCTCTCGCAAAGACGAAATACCGTTGAATCGGTACGCAACCTTTTTTTTGCGACTTAGCGGCTTTGCGAGAAACTAGAAATCCTATTCTGTTTTACCTCTCGCAAAGACGCAATACCGATGAATCGGTACGCAAAGTTTTTCATTTCATTCTTGTATTGAACGAATCTTCAAAACAAAACCTTTTTGCGACTTCGCGGCTTCGCGTGAAACAAAAAAACCAATTCTATTTTACCTCTCGCAAAGACGCAATACCGATAAATCGGTACGCAAAGTAATTATTTTGACTTAGCACAAAACACTATTTTTCAAATTAAACCCTCACCAAATTGGTGGGTTTCACTACTACATTTTTTCCGTTGACTACCACGGTTATTTGGTGATCGCCTTCGAGTAAAAAGCTAGTGCCTGCTTGGCTTACCGATACTTGTACGATTTGATTTCTAAAATTGATTTTAAACGAATACGCTTCCCATTCTTTGGGGATTCTCGGTTCAAAATGCAAGGTATTGTCTTTCACGCGCATGCCGCCAAAACCTTCTACGATGCTCATCCAAGTTCCAGCCATCGAGGTGATATGACAGCCCTCTTCAACCTCTTTGTTGTAATCGTCGAGATCCAAACGCGAGGTGCGCAAATAAAAGGTATAGGCCATGTCCATTTTGTTTAATACGGCCGCTTGAATGGAATGCACGCAAGGCGAAAGCGAACTTTCGTGTACCGTAAAGGGCTCATAAAAATCAAAATGACGTTCCAATTGATCTTTGGTAAAATGGTCTTCAAAAAAGTAAAACCCTTGCAAGACGTCGGCTTGTTTGATGTAGGGCGAACGCAAGATGCGGTCCCAAGACCACTTTTGGTTGATGGGGCGTTGGCTGCGATCCAAATCGGCTACTTTCACCAACTCTTTATCCAAGAAACCGTCTTGTTGCAAATACACCTGCTGGGTTTCATCGTAAGGGAAATACATGTTATCGGCTACCTTTTTCCAAATTTGCAATTCGGCGTCAGACAAATTGGTCTTTTGGGTGATGCGTTTGTGATCAGCCGGATATTCAACCGCTACTTTTTGCAATTGGGCATAAGAATAATCGATGCACCATTTGGCGATATAATTGGTATAAAAATTATTGTTGACGTTATTTTCATATTCGTTTGGACCGGTCACACCCAAAATCATGTATTGATTTTTATGGGTGGAGAACGTAGCGCGCTGTTGCCAAAAACGGGCAATGCCAATCAACACTTCCAATCCTTTTTCTGGGATGTACGAATAATCACCGGTGAATCGGTAGTAGTTAAAAATGGCAAAGGCAATGGCGCCGTTGCGGTGAATTTCTTCAAAGGTAATTTCCCATTCGTTGTGGCATTCTTCGCCATTCATGGTTACCATCGGATACAAGGCAGCACCATTGGTAAAGCCCAATTTGGCGGCATTTTCGATGGCTTTGTCCAATTGATTGTAACGGTAGGTCAATAAATTACGCGCCACTTGTTGGTCTTTGGTGGCCATGTAAAACGGAATGCAATAGGCCTCGGTGTCCCAATAAGTTGATCCGCCGTATTTTTCGCCGGTGAATCCTTTTGGGCCAATGTTTAATCGTGAATCTTTACCTAAATAGGTTTGATTCAACTGGAAAATATTGAAGCGAATGCCTTGTTGCGCTTTGACATCACCATCGATGGTAATGTCGCTCATTTCCCAGATTTTGGCCCAAGCCACTTGTTGCATTTGTAGCAATTGGGCACAACCCAAATCCTCTGCTTTGGCAATGACTTCTTTGGCGGCTTTTATGGTGTTTTCGTGGTTCAATGAAACGGTATAGCCACCCAATTTGTGAAGGCTAGCAGTTTGTCCTTTGGCCACAGCCAATTCGTAGGCGTATTGAATTTTATCGGTAGTTTTTGCAACGATGGCAGATGAAACGGTCATTTTTTGTCCGGCCAACAATAGTGTATTG
>JAGNTC010000136.1 GCA_017987725.1 Flavobacterium sp. | reverse complement strand
TCTTTCAACGGACGAATGGTCTTGATGTTTTCGTGGGTTTTCCCTTGCATCATATTAGCTTCTTTTCCAACGGCAATAATTTTCCCTGTGATGCGATCACGGGCAACTATAGATGGGCTATCCACGACAACTTTGTCGTTGTGAATTATCAGCGTGTTTGCGGTACCAAGGTCTATCGCGATATCCTCGGTCATGAAATCAAAAAATCCCATAAGTCAACAGGGGTATTAGGTTTAAATCAAAAAATGTATGCACAAAGTTAAACAAATTAATGTTTGAAATGACGCGTGCCGGTAAATACCATGGCAACTTTATTTTCATTGCAATAGGCAATACTCAATTCGTCTTTGATTGAGCCACCAGGCTGAATTACAGCTGTTATTCCCGCATTTTTTGCAATTTCTACACAGTCCGGAAAAGGGAAAAACGCATCGCTCGCCATGACGGCACCGTTCAAATCAAAAGCAAAGGTATTTGCCTTTTTGATGGCTTGTTCCAAAGCATCTACGCGCGAAGTTTGTCCCGTGCCAGACGCAATCAACGTTTGGTTTTTTGCCAATACAATCGTGTTGGATTTTGTGTTTTTGCAGATTTTAGACGCAAATAATAAATCCTCAATTTCAGCATCCGTTGGCAAACTAGTCGTCACCGTTTTTAAATCGCTTTTTGCATCAGTAATGCTATTTTTATCTTGCACTAAAAGTCCATTCAGGCACGTACGCACGTGTGTTTCTGGCAAGGCCACTTGGTTTTGTACCAAGATGATTCGATTTTTTTTCTCGGACAAAATAGTCAAGGCATCGGCATCAAACTGGGGTGCAATGACCACTTCACAAAACAATGCATTGATTTCGGACGCCGTAGCTACATCAATTGTTCCATTGGCAATCAACACACCGCCAAAAGCCGAGGTTGGATCACCAGCCAACGCAGCCAAATAGGCCTCTTTCATGTTGGTTCTAGTCGCCAATCCGCAGGCATTGTTGTGTTTTAATATAGCAAAGGTGGGGTCGTTTTCTTGAAACTCTAAAATGAGATTTACCGCCGCATCTACGTCCAATAAATTGTTGTATGACAATTCTTTCCCGTGTAATTTGGTGAACATGGCGTCAAAATCGCCAAAGAAAAATCCTTTTTGGTGGGGATTTTCGCCATAACGCAATACCGCTCCATCGGCCACGCTGGCTTTAAAATAGGTGGGGTCTGTATTAAAGTAATTGAAAATAGCTGTGTCGTAATGCGATGAAACGTGAAATGCTTTGGTCGCAAACCATTTGCGTTGATCAAGTGTTGAGCTGTTTCCTGAAGTAATAAGGGTTGAAAAAGCTTCGTATTCGTTGACCGAAGGCACAATGATGGTGTCTTTAAAATTCTTGGCGGCAGCCCGAATCAACGAAATACCACCAATGTCTATTTTTTCGATAATATCGGCCTCACTAGCGCCCGATGTTACGGTTTTTTCAAACGGATACAAATCCACAATCACCACATCCAATTGCGGGATATTGTATTCTTGCATTTGTTGCACATCGCCTTCATGGTCTTGTCGGTTGAGAATTCCGCCAAATATTTTGGGGTGCAAGGTTTTCACTCGACCGCCTAAAATAGAGGGATATGACGTTACGTCTTCTACAGGGATAACGGGAATCCCCAGGTTTCTGATGAAATCTTCGGTTCCGCCAGTAGAATATAGGCTTACATTAAGTGCGTGTAAACGACGAACAATGGGCTCTAATCCGTCTTTGGAAAATACGGAAATTAAGGCCGATTGGATAGGTTTTGTTGTGCTCATGAGTGTGTGTTGTGCGTGTTATAGAATAGACTTCATTTGGAGTTGCAAAAGTAGTTTTTTGTTGCGAAAAAATCAGTTCCAAAATGGATTATTGCAGCCCTTTTTTTACGCATTTTTTAACAACATCGAAATTAGGAATGTGTAAAAAAAAGACGGATTTTTACAGCCTCAAAATGCTACTATTATGTTGGTATACTTTCGATTGTTGGCTGAAAGTTTTCGATTTGCAACCACTGCGCTACGCACCAATAAACTGCGTACAGCCTTGTCTTTACTGGGCGTTACCATCGGTATTTTTTCGATAATTGCGGTCTTGGCTGCGGTAGATTCGCTCGACAAAAAAATAAAAGCGGACTTGAGTAGTTTAGACAAAAACACCATTTATTTAACCAATGTGTGTTTTGGACCCACCGACATTCCCGAATGGAAACGCCAGCAGTTTCCGGAAGTTACCTACGAAGAATACCAATACATCAAAGAAAATATGCGCCAAGTTGAAAACTGTTGTTTTCAGTATTTCACCAATCGGCAAAGTATCAAATACGATTCCAAAACGGTTTCCGATGTTAACTTGGTGCCGGTTACCCACGAATTTGTAGACATTCAGCGTTTGGAATTGCAAAACGGGCGGTTTTTTACCGAATCTGAATCCAATTCCGGAACCGCTGTAATTGTATTGGGTTTCGAGATCGCGCAAGGATTATTCGATGATTTGGATCCCATTGGCAAAACGGTGCGCTTGTTTGGCAAGCGATTTCAAGTAATTGGGGTAACCAAAAAGAAAGGTCAAAATTTCAGTATGGGCGATAGCGACGATACTTCGGTGTTTATATCCTCCAATTTCATTCGGCGGGAATTTGGCGAACACAACGACACCATGTTGCCGGTTATTGTAATTAAGCCCGTGAAAGGCGCTGACATGGATGAAATTAAGGCTGAAATTGGGTACAAATTGCGCAACATGCGGGGCGTAAAATCTGATGAAATGGATAATTTCTTTGTGAATGTGCTATCTGGTTTTACCGATTTTATTGACAATATTGTGGGTCAACTCAACATGGTGGGCTGGATAATCAGTGGTTTTTCGTTGTTGGTTGGCGGATTTGGTATTGCCAACATTATGTTTGTTTCCGTAAAGGAACGCACAAACCTTATAGGTATCCAAAAATCATTGGGGGCCAAAAACAAATTTATCTTATTTCAGTTTTTATTTGAAGCGGTAATCTTGGCCGTAATTGGTGGATTGATTGGACTTTTCTTGGTTTGGGTCATCGCCCTAACCTTGACTAAAATGCTCGATTTTGAATTTATACTGAGTGTTAGTAATATCCTTTTAGGGACTTCGTTGTCGGCTGTCATTGGCCTAGTTTCGGGAATTTTACCGGCTATATCAGCGGCGCGTTTAGATCCAGTTGAGGCCATTCGTACCGGAATGTAATCAACCAATTCCCAAACAAAAAAAGGAAGCTACATGTACGTGCTTCCTTTTTTTATTCTACTCAATTCTGTTTAGCGAATCTCGTTATTTTGAATCAAATCAATATACAAGTTGATTTTGTCTTTGAGTTCTTTTCTTGGGGTAATGAAATCCAAAAATCCGTGTTCCAAAACAAATTCTGCGGTTTGGAATCCTTCGGGAAGGTCTTTTCCTGTGGTGTCTTTTACTACACGTGGACCTGCAAACCCGATTAACGCACCTGGTTCAGAAATGTTGACATCGCCCAACATGGCATAGGATGCAGTAGTTCCACCTGTTGTAGGATCGGTACACAAGGAGATGTATGGAATTTTAGCCTCGGCTAACTGGGCCAATTTGGCTGAGGTTTTAGCCAATTGCATCAACGAATAGGCCGCTTCCATCATACGTGCTCCACCTGATTTGGAAATCATCACAAAAGGCACCTTGTTTTTGATGGAATAATCAATGCCTCGGGCAATTTTTTCTCCAACCACGGCACCCATCGATCCGCCAATAAAGGCAAAATCCATGCAGCAAATTACTAAATCTTTGCCTTTTGATTTTCCAACGCCTGTACGCACAGCATCTTTCAATTTGGTTTTGGCCATTACGTCTTTTAGGCGGTCTTCGTATTTTTTGGTGTCTTCAAAATGCAAGGGATCTTTTGACGTCATGTCCTTGTCCAATTCCTTGTATTCGTTGTTGTCAAACAATATTTCAAAATATTCGGCACTGCCTATGCGCACGTGGAATCCATCTTCAGGGCTCACCCATAAATTGCGTTCCAATTCATCGGCATCAATTATTTTACCCGTTGGTGATTTGTACCACAGTCCTTTTGGTACATCTTTTTTGTCCTCGGTTGAGGTGGTAATTCCCTTTTCTGTTCGTTTAAACCAAGCCATATTTTTTCAATTAATAATTAAAAATTAACAATTAATAATTATAGTGTGTTTACGTTGTTCAAGTCAGCAAAGGCTTGTTCCAATCGTTTGTTGAAAGTCATTTCGCCTTCACGCACCCATTTTCTTGGGTCGTAATGTTTTTTATTTGGTGAATCAGCGCCCTCTGGACTGCCAATTTGCGTGCGTAAATAGTCGATGTTTTTTACCATATAATCACGAATTCCCTCGGTATAGGCAAATTGCAAATCGGTGTCGATATTCATTTTGATTACGCCATACCCGATGGCTTCTCTAATTTCCTCCAGGGTTGAACCAGAACCACCGTGGAATACAAAATCAACTGGGTTTTTGCTCGTATTGTATTGGGCTTGTACATATTCTTGTGAATTGTGTAAAATTTTTGGAGTCAATTTGACGTTGCCGGGTTTGTATACACCGTGCACATTTCCAAAGGCAGCAGCTATAGTAAATCGGGGACTCACTTTCATCAACTCTTCATAAGCATAGGCCACTTCTTCAGGCTGGGTATACAATTTAGAACTGTCCACATCGGAGTTGTCTACTCCATCTTCTTCACCACCAGTAATGCCCAATTCAATTTCGAGTGTCATGCCCATTTTGCTCATGCGCGCCAAGTAGGCGGCACAGATTTCAATGTTTTCGTGTAAGGGCTCCTCTGATAAATCAATCATGTGTGAGCTAAACAAGGGCTTTCCAGTAGCTGCAAAATGTGCCTCACTGGCGTCTAGCAATCCGTCTATCCAAGGCAATAAGTTTTTGGCGCAATGGTCGGTATGAAGAATCACCGTTGCACCATAGGCCTCAGCCAAGGCGTGTATGTGTTTGGCGCCTGCAATTCCACCTGCAATAGCCGCTTTTTGGTTTTCGTTAGACAAGCCTTTACCTGCATTAAAAATAGCTCCTCCATTTGAAAACTGAAGAATCACAGGGGCATTGAGTTTTGCAGCAGTTTCCAATACGCCATTAATTGTGCTAGACCCTGTAACATTTACGGCAGGTAAAGCAAATCCTTTTTCTTTGGCATAACGAAATATTTCTTGTACTTGATCACCGGTAGCGACACCAGGTTTTATAGAATGGGCCATGTTTGTTGAGTTAAAAATTGAGGGGCAAAAATAACAATTAATCTATTTAGAATGGGTAATTAATACCAATATTTATTACGCCGTTGCTGAAATTGTAATCCCTAAACCACTTTTTTGCAGCCAATTCAGCTGGATTGTAGGTCTTGAATCCAAAATCCAAACGAACCACAAAAAAATTGAAATCATAACGCAAACCAAAGCCCGAACCCACAGCAATTTCTTGCAACGATTGCGTGCCTTTAAAGATGGCTTTTTCGTCGGTTACGTTATCAAATACGTTCCAAATGTTTCCCGCATCAATAAATAAGGCGCCATTTACCTGTCCAAACAAATTAAAACGGTGTTCCAAATTGGCGGCCAATTTAAAGTTGGCTTCATTAAAATCATTCACAGCGGATGTGCTACCGGGACCCAACGAATAGGACTGCCAAGCCCTGTTGTCATTAGAACCACCAGAAAAATAACTTCGCGAAAAAGGAATGTTATT
>JAGNTC010000135.1 GCA_017987725.1 Flavobacterium sp. | reverse complement strand
TCCACTGGTTACCATGTCGGCCAAGGAATCCAATTGCAAGCCCAAAGGACTACTGACCTTTAGTAATCGAGCAAAGAATCCATCAAAAAAATCAAAAAATATACCCAAGCAAACACAGGCAAAAGCGACCATAAAATTAGCTTGCATCACAAACAAAAGTGCTATACATCCACTAAATAAATTGAGTAAAGTCAGCAAATTGGGAAGTTGTTTTTTGAGGTTCATGAGCTGGTTTTGGATGCGCAAATTTAACACAATAACTTAAAGAACTTGACGTTTTTTATTCAAGATTTTTATTTGATATTTGTAAAAAAACAAAATACCTTGAACACCTCCCGGTTTTTACCTTTTTTGCTGCTTTGTATTTCGGTACAAGCCCAAACCGTTCGAAAATACTCCAACGAATTTTTGAATATTGGCGTTGATGCAGCTGCTTTGGGTATGTCGAATGCCGTTACGGCTCAAACTGCCGATGTAAATGCAGTCTATTGGAATCCAGCTGGAATACTGCAACTCAAAGACACGCAGGTGGGATTGATGCACGCGAGTTATTTTGCAAACATTGCCCAATACGATTATGCCGCCTATGCGAGTCCCATTGACAAGCAAAGTGCGTGGGGATTTTCAGCTATTCGGTTTGGTGTAGATGACATTCTTAACACTACTCAATTAATTGACAACCAAGGAAATATTGATTACAACCGGGTAAGTAAATTTTCAACCGCTGATTATGCTTTTACCTTTTCGTATGCACGCCAATCCAAACGCATGAACTTTCGTTACGGAGCCAATGCCAAAGTGATTCGCCGAGTGATTGGTGAATTTGCTAATTCTTGGGGTTTTGGTTTTGATGTTGGTTTGCAATACACCCATAAAAAATGGGAATTTGGATTGATGCTGCGTGATCTTACCACTACCTATAACATTTGGAGCATAGACGAGCAAGCTTATGCCGCTGTGCAAAATTCTATTCCCGGACAAAACCAAGAATTACCAGAAAGTAGCGAGATTACCTTACCTAAAGCACAATTCGGTTTGGCGCGTAAATTCAAATACAAAAACGATTATTCCCTGCTTGCTGCAACCAACCTCAACATGGAATTCACCAGAACCAATGACCTGATCTCAAGCAATAAATTGAGTATAGCTCCAGCCCTGGGATGTGAATTTGGCTACACCGATGTGATTTTTGTGCGCACCGGCTTTGGTAATTTTCAGCGTGCAACCCAAGTGGACAACAGCACTACATTGAGTTTTCAGCCCAACATTGGTTTGGGATTCAAATACAAAGGGGTACAAATAGACTACGCCCTTACCGATATTGGCAACCAAAGTACGGCCTTGTACTCCAATATTTTTTCGGTTAAAGTTGATCTGAGTAGCTTCCGTTAATATGAAAAAAACGGCACTACAACCCTATTTGTTAGCTACAATTAGCGGTTTATTATTGGCCGCTTCCTGGCCAACGTATGGATTTCCGTTGCTGTTATTTATTGCCTTTGTTCCTTTATTATTTGCCGAAAAAAAACTGCGCGAATCCAAAGCACCTGCATTAAAAGTGCTTTCAGTTGCCTACCTCTGCTTTGTGATTTGGAATTTACTCACCACTTGGTGGTTGTATTATGCGTCGGGATTTGGCATGTGGTTTGCCGTTTTAGTCAATGCTTTGCTCATGAGTTTGGTATTTCTGCTCTACCATTGGGCCGCCAAACGCATAGCCAAAGGCTACAGTTTAATGTTGTTTATTTGTTTGTGGCTGGCTTTTGAGAAATTTCATTTGGAATGGGAATTTTCTTGGCCTTGGCTTAATTTAGGTCATGCTTTTGCTTGCTTTCCCAAATGGATACAATGGTATGAATATACTGGCTCTTTTGGCGGAAGTTTATGGGTATTAGCCATCAACGCGGCCGTATTTTATGAGTGGAGCAAGTCCAAAATAGCAGCTAAAAAAACGGTGTTTCTGTATTTAGTCTTGGGGATAGCGCTACCGATTAGTATCTCATGGTACATCTATAACTCCTATGAATCAAATGGACCAACCAAAGAAGTAGTCTTGTTGCAACCCAATGTGGATCCGTACAACGAAAAATATTCAACAACCAATTACACGACTACACAAGAATTACTGGCGCTAGCAAAACCCTTGTGTACACCCTCAACTGATTATGTAATTGCCCCCGAAACGGTCTTGGCCGAAATGATTCCCTATGAGCAATTTTATCAATCGACCAGTCCCATGCTCATGCGTCAATTTATCCAGCAATACCCAAACATACACTTGCTTTGGGGCATTGACACCTTTACATTTATTACCAATCCAGCTGAAGTAAAACCAGCGTCAAATGTATTTAGACCCGGGATTTGGATCGACTTTTACAATGCCGCTTTATGGGTGGATGCGACCACAGAAATTCAAAAATACTACAAATCAAAACTGGTAGTTGGAATTGAGAATCTGCCTTATAAACCCATTCTTGAACCCCTATTGGGCAACATCATGCTCGATTTGGGCGGCACCATTTCAACCAAAACCACCCAATCTGACCGAGCCGTTTTTAGCAGTAGCGATGGCAGTAAAGTAGGCCCTATTATTTGCTACGAATCCGTATATGGGAACTTTGTGAATGGGTATGTACAAAATGGTGCTCAATTTTTGGCTATCATCACGAACGATGCGTGGTGGAATGAAACGCAGGGTCACAAGCAACATTTGAGTTTTGCCACCTTACGTGCAATCGAAACCCGCCGTGACATTGCCCGAAGTGCCAATACCGGAATTTCGGCCTTTGTGAATCAAAAAGGAGAGATTACACAACACACTAAATACGGAGAAAAAATTGCCCTAAAAGGAACGGTTCAGCTCAACAACACACGCACTTTTTATGTTCGCTATGGCGATTATATTGCTACAGCAGCACTGTATATTGCCGGTATATTAATGATAATGGTTTGTATCAAACCCCTTCGTAAAAAACTGCAGTAGTTATTGTCCGCGGTAAAATAAAATCGTGCTTAGGGTTTTGACACAGATGTTTATATCCAGAAAAATACTGCGGTGTTTGATGTAATACAAATCGTATTGCAACTTAATCAAACTATCGTCCAACGATTCGCCATAGGCATAATTAACTTGCGCCCATCCAGTTAATCCTGGTTTTATGATGTGACGCGTTTCATAAAAAGGCATCGTTTTGGAAATTTCGTCAACAAATACAGGACGCTCGGGTCGCGGTCCAATGACAGACATTTCACCTTTGATGATATTATAAAACTGAGGAAACTCATCCAAACGGGCTTTGCGCATGAATTTTCCAAAAGGCGTTACGCGGCTGTCATTTAAGGTGGTGAAAACTGCTCCGTTGGCTTCGGCATTTTTAACCATGGTGCGAAACTTGATGATTTTAAATACCTGCCCATTTTTACCCACACGGTCTTGGGTATACATTAAATTTCCGCGATTTGCACATGCATTTCCAATAAGAATAATAGGCAAAATTGCTGTACCTATAATCAATCCTGCAACACCCACAATCAGATCAATGCTGCGAATGCCAATCAAATAAAGATGATTTTGATTGCTGCGGCTAAAGGGAAAATACCGGTAAAAATCCCGGGCCACATACTGAACTGGTATGCGTTGGGTAAGCGATTCATACACTTGGGTATACTCTTTGATCATGTGACCATTTTCCAATAACTGTATGAGTTGAGTATACAATTGAGCCGTAATTCCCTCTGTATTTTGAGCTGCTACCACCACCTCAGAAACCGCATTAGAGGCCACAAAGTTCGACAGATTTGCACTATCAATTACCCGTAAAGAAGGAATGGAATGCATAGCCGAACCTTGGGTATCGTGCTGATCAGAATTAATATAGCCTACCACTTTATAATGTGGATCTGCATGTTCTAATCCCTCAACCAACTCGAACAACTGATCCCTGTCACAAATGAGAATCACCTGTTTCGTAAACCGATTGGATGCAAAAAAGGCAACGTAGAGCAATCGCCAAATGAACAAGGCCGAAAAAATAGCTAAAAAGAAAAATAAAATCTGTAAACGGTTGGAGGGCAAAACGGGAGTCAAAACGGGAGTTAACAGGTATACCAAGCCAGTAGTTGTAGTGGTGAGCACAATACTCTTGATAACTTGTACCTGATTGCTCGCCACTTGAAGATTGTACATCTCAAAAACGGTTCCAAAAACAGTAAGGTAAATGGCCAACACAAAAGTCCAGTAAAAATTGGTCGTCGAAAACTGGAAATAATTAAAATTAAATACAATCCCCACAGCATATAAAGCCAATAATACCGAGATAACATCAACAATTCGTAGCAAAACTTTACGCTCCGAAATTTCAAAATGAACTCTATTTTTAGTTGGCATTATCAATTTTTTTCAAAAATAAGTAATTTAGTTATTGATTTACAACTCATTACAATGATTTAATATTGTCTTTTGGCTGAGGTACATGCACAATAAGCAGTGCCAATGCATACACAAAAGCGGGTGCTGCCAAACGCATCGCCGCATGGTTGATAGTCAATAACCAAAAGACGACAAATGAAATAATATAGATATTGTACCTGTTTTTGAGGTACATAAAAAATGGGGTAACGAGTAATAAAAGTAATGCAATAATCCCCAATGCCCCATGCTCCGCCAACGTGCGTGTCATCTCATTGTGTGTGAGTGCCAAAATACCGGTTTTCTTTTGGCGATCTTCGGCTGTTTTACCTACCCCAACACCCAAAACAGGATGTGACATAAACGCAATTAATTCATCTTTTGCTAATACTTCTCTTCCTGTAAATTGATCTTGTTTTACACGACCATTCATGTCTTGATTGGCATATCGTTTGTTGATTAATCCATTTGTTTGGGTAGATGAAAATACCCAAACACCGATCATTCCCACTACCAATGCGACCAATATGTAATGCATTTTAATGCGCGCTTTACCATTTACTTTATAGTAGGTAATCAGTGCCAGTACAAACAACATAATCAAACTAGTAAGTATCCCACCGCGCGAAAAAGTGATGATTCCACGGTAACTTAATGCCATAGCAATCAACGCATTTATCCCAAATAAAAAAGGGTTGGGAGAAAAAAAGATCAAACGCGAAAAAAACACAAACATGCCTAAACCCAGTATTGTAGCCACCTGATTGGGACCAAATCCTCCTGAGGTAGCAAAGTTTGAACCCGTACCCGTAAGCACGTCCTTAAGCTCGGGAGTATACAAAAACAAATACACCGAACAAGAAATAATGGGCAAACCGATGAGCAATAATATTTCGTTTAGCTGTTTGAATGTAACAAAACGATTGTAGCAATAAAGCGCGCACAAACCCAAACAAAAGGGTCCCGATATGTTAAATGAAATGGCATTTTTTATGCTCTCTATTCCCTCAAGTGTATAATAGCCAATAACCAAACCGGGGAGCAATAATACCATATACAACCAATACGGAATGGCTTGTTTTGAAATTCCGCCAAAATATACCCCAATGAGCATAAATCCAATTACGGCATACTTAGAAAACTCATAAATGGGATTTCCATTGGTCATTCGCAGTACCACCTCAGAGCCCACGATATAAGCCGCGGCATACAGTACTTCATTGTTTTTATTTTGGGCATTGATTACAAAATACAAGCCGCCAATCAGGATGGTGTATCCGTAAAATTTTGGGAAAAAAGGCACAAAGTATAAGCCAACTCCAATAAACAGATGCAGTACTATTAAAAATAAATAACGTTTGTC
>JAGNTC010000134.1 GCA_017987725.1 Flavobacterium sp. | reverse complement strand
CTCATGGAATTTGGAGCCTTGCAATGTGTGCCTAAAAGCCCCAATTGTGGTGCCTGTGTTTTTCAAAACAGTTGCGCTGCCCTGGCTCATAAACAGGTGAATGAATTGCCTTTCAAGTCTAAAAAAACGAAAGTAATTGAACGGCATTTAAATTATTTGGTTTTTCAAGATGAAGTCCAGCATGCCCTTATTCAAAAGCGAATTGGCAAGGGAATTTGGCAAAATTTATACGAGTTTCCCTGTATTGAATCTGCGCACACACTAGCCATGGATGAGTTAGTCGACCATATCGCTAATTCTGCTTGGGCAACACATTCTATTCAAAAAATAAGCGAGCTTAACCCTGTGGCTATTACCCATCTTTTGTCGCACCAGCGGTTGCGTATCAAATTTTGGAAAATTCAAGTCGAGGGACAGCTTGACAACGGACTGAATTATGATGAAATTCGGGCGCATCCATTTCCTGTAGTCCTCTATAATTTTATAGCCAACGATTGGCAAGAGTTATAAATTTTAGTACATTTGGCTGAACTTCAATAGCAATAAAATGAGCGGTACCTTAAATAAAGTTATGTTAATTGGTCACTTAGGTGAAGATGTAAAAATGCACTATTTTGATGGAGGAAATTGTATTGGAAGATTTCCATTAGCCACGAATGAAACGTATATCAATAAGTCGACAAACGAAAAAATTACGTCTACCGAATGGCATAATCTTGTGGTTCGAAATAAAGCAGCTGAAATCTGTGAAAAGTACTTGACCAAAGGAGATAAAATATATGTAGAGGGCCGCATCAAATCACGCCAATGGCAAACAGAAGACGGGGTAACCAAATACACCACCGAGATTCAAGTTACTGAGTTTACGTTTCTTTCCGTGAAGAAAGAAATTGAATCCAATCGCGGAAACGAGAGCAAACCCAGTTATGACGCTCCATCTTCTATGATGCCCGAAAATGATTTGCCGTTTTAAATACAATTCTTGTAGGCTAGTATGTTGCTAGCCTTTCTTTTTATATGCTACACAAACTCACCTATTTCTCTTTACTCGCCCTGCTGTGCTTGGGCTGCAAAAAAGAGGTCTTACCCAAGCCCGATAGCCAGTTGCGGTTGGATTATCCAGAAGCAAGCTATATGCATTTTGAAGGCAATTGCCCGGCTACTTTTGACATCAATCAAGATGCCATCATCAAAGCCAAAACCGATTGTGGGTTTACAATCAATTACCCCAAAATGAAGGCCACCATTTACATGAGTTACAAGCCAGTAAAAAACAACATCAATGTGTTGTTGCGCGACGCCCAAAAACTCACTTACGAGCACGTGATCAAAGCCGATGATATATCAGAACAACCTTTTATCAACAAGGATCACAACGTATTTGGGATGTTTTATCAGGTAAATGGAAATGCAGCTACCAATGCACAATTTTATGTTACGGATAGTACTACCCATTTCTTAGATTGTTCGGTGTATTTTTATGCTAAACCCAACTTTGATTCGGTAATGCCAGCGGCTGACTATGTTAAAAACGACATGCGCCGATTGATGGAAAGTTTGCGTTGGAAATAACTAGTCGATTACTTTGTAAGTAGCGCCGTCGGCACAAGAAGCTACAATTTTGGACAAAGACGTTTTGTTTTGCTGCGTTTTGTCAAAATAAACACTGGCTTCTTTTTTATCAAAATCTACAACTGCTTTTTGTACACCAGGGGTTTCATTCAACATGGTTTCAATGGTTTTAGCACAACCAACAGCACAGGTCATGCCTTCTATATGGAAACGGGTAGAATCTACATTGGCCGCCGCAATTTCTTTGGAGGCCGTTGGTTTAGCTTCTGTTTTGGGTGCTTCAGATGAATTGGGTTTGCAAGCGGTAAAACTCGTTCCAAGTAAGGTAGCCCAAAGTAAAGTAGAGATTGTTTTCATGTGAAATCCATTTTTAGATGAACAAAAGTAAATTATTTAGGGTGGGACACTTCATAAAATTGACACAAAATTTAGCCTCAAAAGGCATAAAAAAGGCCGGATTTATGGTCCGACCTTCATGTGAAATCTAATTTTTTATTCGAAATCGGCAGCGGGTATCGACGCATTGAGTTTGATATCAGTTGTAATCAACTCAATTTCCATTCCGATGTTGAGCGTAGTTTTGTGTGGAAACAAAATGCCATTCACCGCTTTGTAATCACCAAACGAAGTGGTTTCGGTAAGGGCACCTTCTTTGGTTTCGATGGATTTGGATTCGCCCAATTTTAAGCCCGAATCGCAAGCAAAGTAAAACGAATTTACACCGTCTTGCACTACATAACAGTCGGTGTCGTTAAATGATTCGATGCCTTTTAAGGTGATTGTTTTTTTGTTCAATAAATCCAATTCTTCAAAAGGAACAGCAGCGGCCTTCAAAGCTGCAATTTCGTTGGGAGACAAAGGCATTTTTTTGCCTTGTTGAGCGACATAGGTGTTTTTTTCATTCACCACCTGTTTTAGCATGCTCATTCCCATGGCTTTAATTTCTCTAACTTGTTGGTGCGTTGCCGTAGTTTTGGTAGTTAATTCGACAGGAAAACCTTGAACCATTCCCGTGGCTAACGAGACTACAGTTTGAACACTTCTTGCTGCTTTTTCTCCTCCGATTGCGTTCAAGTATGTTGAAATCACCGCCGAAGCTGTGAGTCCAGCGGGAACCGTAAGCGCTTCTTTTTTCTCGGTTATGGGATTGCCAAATTTGTCAAAATAGTAGATTGGCAAATTCAATTCGGCTAGTTTGGAGGCGACTTCACTCCCTTTTCCGGTCACGACAATGCGCAACTGATCGGCTTTAAAATAGGTATTGGCCACACGCAACACATCATCAGCCGTTACCGCATTGATGTTTTTGATGAAGTTTTCATAGAAATTTTCGGGTAATTTTTGTGTACGCAATCCCAAGGCATAGGAAGCTACGGTTTGCGGTTTTTCAATCTGCATTACAAATCGACCCACATAGCCCGCTTTGACATTTTGCAACACGTCTTCGGCTACTTTTTCGGTACGGATGCGTTTCAATTCTTTGAGTACTTCAACCACGGCGCTGTCGGTAACTGCATTGCGCACTTGGGCAAAGGTGCTGAAACGCGAAACGTATTTGCTTGCATTTATTGAAGATCCTGCACCATAGGTCCAGCCGTGTTTCTCGCGTAAATTCATGTTGAGGTAACTGTTAAAGTCGCCACCCACCACTTGGTTGGCCACAATCGCCGCAAAATAATCGGGGTCAGACATCTTTAAATTGGTGATGTTCATCACAGAGATTTCAGACTGCACGGCATTGGGCATGTCAATAAAATTGATTTGTGTTTGGGCTACATCCATCGGATCGGGATATGTAATTTTGGGTGCAGCGGCTTTAGGCCATGCGCCAAATAATTTTTCAACCTGTTTTTTTACTCTAGCCAATTGCACGTCGCCAATGATGATCAAGTAGGCATTTTCGGGAACAAAATAAGTTTTGTAGTTATTTTTAACATCCTCCAAAGTTACCTGATTGATGCTGCTTTCATTCAAGAATTCACCCGATGGATGAGTTGGTCCGAAAGCCAAAATGTTTTCAACTCTTCGCGCCACTGCAGGCACACTTTTCTCTTCGGCTTTTAAACTTTCTAGTAATTTGCTTTTTTCTTGTTCAAAATCGGATTGGGTAAAAGTAGGGTGTAAGGCTCCATCGGCCAATAGCTCTAAAATACGGCCAGCATATTTGGACAAGCCCGAGCCCGAGGCGCCGTTGTTGTAAAATGAAATTTCGGCCCCCAAGAAATCAATTTCTTCGTTAAATGACTCTTTGGCAATAGACGCAGTTCCGTTGCCTATCATACTCGAAGTAAGGCTTGATACGCCTTTTTTTGCACCTTCTACATAGGGCATGTTATCGAGCGTGAGTGTATAGGATACTCGAGGTAATTTGTGGTTTTCGACCACCAAAACTTGGAGTCCATTGGCTAATGTAAAACTTTGGGGTTTGCCAATATTAATAGTTGGAGCGGGTCCCGGTTTGGGTTGAGTCCTGTTTTGTGCAGTCATAAAAAGTGAGGTAAACAAGCAAGTGGAGAGGAATAGTATTTTTTTCATGGCGCTTTAGTTTTTTGGTTTTTCTTGGGTTGGAAGGTATTCTAATAGCAAGCGTTGGTTGTTGCCCAAGTATTTTTTGGCTACCGCTTGAATTTCTTCCCGGGTTACCGATCGGTAGTTTTCGATGTCGGTGTTAATGAGATTCACATCGCCAAAGAGCAGGTAATACGAAGCCAAACTTTCGGCAATTCCTTCAACCGAAGCGTTGTTGTTTACGTATTGGTTCTCAATTTTGTTTTTGAGTTTTTCCAATTCTTTTTCCGAAATCAACTCGTTTTGCAACAAGGCAATCTCGGCATCAAATTCAGTTTGCAAGTCTTTGATGGTAAATGGCGCTAGCGGCAAACCATAAACAACATACATGCCGTGGTCTTCTTGGCTGAAACTGAATGCGCCAATCTGCAAGGCCATTTTTTTATCGTCGACCAATTTTTTATACAAACGCGAACTTTTCCCGTCGCTCAATAAACCCGAAATCATTTCTAATACACGCGCCTCTCTGGTTTTCATGGAAGGGGTACGGTAAGCGGTTAAAAGCATCGGGATTTGAATGTTGGGATCTTCGAAGGTTGCTTTGATGGTTTGGGTAATGGACTCCTCTGGAAATTGTTGTTTGGTTACCGGAGCGCCTTTTGGAATTTCGCCATAGTATTTTTTGATCCATTCGATGGTTTGGGCTTTTTCGAAGTTTCCAGCTACCACCAAAACGGCGTTGTTGGGTACGTAGAATTTTTTGTTGAACGCCTGAAATTCTTCGAGTGTGGCAGCATCTAAATGTTCCATTGATCCAATGGTTTCCCAACGGTACGGGTGGTTGGTAAATAAGTTTTTCTTCACCTCTCGGATCACGCAACCGTAGGGTTGGTTGTCCATGCGCAAGCGTTTTTCTTCTTTCACCACTTCGTTTTGGGTATCCACTCCTACCTGATTGATTACCGGATGCAGCATACGCTCGGCTTCCATCCACAAGCCCAATTCCAAGCTGTTTGACGGAAACACTTCGTAATAATAGGTACGGTCATCGGAGGTGTTGGCGTTATTCACACCGCCATTTCCTGTTACGATTTTCATCCATTCACCACGGCCAATGTTTTGCGTGCCTTCAAACAACAAGTGTTCAAAAAAGTGAGCAAAGCCGGTGCGATCGGGCATTTCGTCTTTGGCGCCCACGTGGTACATCACCGAAGTTATTACTACAGGTGCCGATTTGTCTTGGTGTAAAATCACATGCAGTCCGTTGTCGAGCGTGAGCTCTTCAAAGACTACTTTTTGTGCCGTAGCGGCTGTTCCCACTAGGAGTGATGCGCTTAACGTCATAAGGTATTTTTTCATAAAAATTACTAATAAGTTGCGGTTGAAATAATATATACGCACAAATTTGCACGTGCTTTGTGGCCCAAAAATAAGGTTTTTTTTACGCAAAAGATGCCGCTGTTGTGATGAAATTAGCAGTTGAGGCATTGGCTTACAGGCAAATCAGAAACTTTTTTTGATGCGGGGTTGCGTGATTGAGATTAAGTTGTATATTTGCGTCCATTTTATAATTAACTAAACATCATTGTTATGTACGCAATCGTAGAGATAGCAGGGCAACAATTTAAAGTAAGCAAAGACTTAAAGGTTTATGTTCACCGTTTGGCTAATGAAGAAGGTTCAAAAGTTTCTTTTGACAAAGT
>JAGNTC010000019.1 GCA_017987725.1 Flavobacterium sp. | reverse complement strand
AAAGCAGGATGGCTTTTTGCAACTTGATTTGAATTTCATCGCCTTCAAAATACACATCGGCCTCCAAATTATCGATAACAAAGGCTTGGTGTTCCAAGCTGGTTCGTCCGTTTTTTTTGGCTTTAGTACTCAGATGCGAAAGCGCTTCGTTGGTAGCTATGCGGTACATCCAGGTATATAATTTACTTTCTTGTTTAAAGCTTTTGAGGTACTGAAATACTTTTACAAATGTATTTTGCAGCACATCGTCGGCATCTTCATGATCGAGTACGATAGATCGAATGTGGTAATACAAGGGTTTTTGGTATTGCGCCACTAATTGCTTGAACGCCGTATTTTGCGTTTTAGGATCTAGTAGCTCTTGTATGAATTCGTCCTCGTTCAAAAATGTTCAATTTGGTCTTGAGAGCGTTTAATTCAAAAAAGGTTTAAAATCAACTTGAAATTAATTGCCATTAGGGCAAAGTTGCTACACTGTCGACCGCAGGTGGTGGCGCAATTACACTTGCCATCGGTTTTATCGGAAAATAAAGTTCGGTTACCCATTGTGATGGATTGGCAATTTGAGAACTGCTTTTGGTGTAGACTTCCAGCATCGGAACGGCCGTGTTTTCTATAATGTGGTTTTTTTCAAAATATGCTCTTGTTTTTTTACGTGCCGCGAGTAGGTGTTGGTAATCGCCTTTTACGGTGGTTGTATAGCAGGTAAACGGTTCCAATTTTCCACCAGTAATTTGACTGCCAGGGCTTGTAAATACGGAATCTTTGATGGGTAAACAAACAGAAATTTTACTGTATCCTTTAGGGTAATCATAAGCGTGATAAATCACAAAGGGTGCGCCTGTAGCCTTGAGTTTGTTTTTTTCATAAAACCGCAGCATGCGTGGCAGCAAAATGCGAATGTTTTTTTGAATGGCAGCGGTTTTGCAATGAATGACTTCACCCAGGTAATAACTGCCTTTCTTTTTTGTAATGCCTTTTAAATCAATTTTATAGCTGTTTAATTCGTAGCTTACAGTTTTTGATAAATTAAGTAGGGTAGCTTGCATGGCCGCTTTTATTCCGGCACTTACTCCACCATGTAAAACATAGCTTACTTTCGATTTAAAATTTACAGCACCAGCATATTGCCATTGCACTACGGTTCCGTTCAAACTGTCTTTTAGGGTCCATGTACCCTTGATGGCTCGGCCGTTGAGTTGTATTTTTTGAACAATCTTTTGGTTTTCGATGCAATTTGTAATAATCATTTTTCCAGATTCGTTGCTCCCTTCCCAGGCGCAATAACCACCGATTCCTATGGTGTTTGACGGAAAACTAAATGTTTGGCTTGGATCGGTTTGTTTCCAGTAGGAAAAGGTTTGCCAGTTTCTACAATCATTCAAATAAAGATAGACCTGAGATTTGGGCGCTTTTATAAACTGGGATTGCGTGACGTTGAATTCATTTTTTTGTGTACTGATATGCACCGTTGCCGCTAGCAAAGCTAAAAGAACCAGCAAAAAAATGTAGTTGATGATTTTCATGACACAAGAATAGGTTAGGTTCTGCTTAGCGTTTTAGGAATATTTTAATCACAAATAACAACACGATAAACAAGAAAAATCCTATCAAAATCTTGAAATTTCCTTTGTAGTACAGCGCGTGAATTTTTACATCTTTTCGATAGGATTTCACCATAGCGATGATAAAAAACACTAAAAATACACCTGCAAAAATAAGTTGATTTCGACTAAACATATGGCTAAAAATTAATGGGTCAAATTTAGGCAATTGTTCCTGAAAGTTTTTATTTTAGAGCTCTTTTAAAACAACTACAGATGCAAAAACAACTCAAAGCCGTTCAAGAATTTCACACTGCCTTTGCCATAGGCCACAGTGAAGTGCCCAGAGCCGATTTAGGAACTACCAAAAATATTTTACGTTACGAGTTAATGCGCGAAGAAAACGAGGAATATTTTGAGGCCGTTCAAAACCATGATTTAACCGAAATTGCCGATGCCTTGGGCGATATGCTTTATATTTTATGTGGGACCATTATTGAACACGGCTTGCAGCATAAGATCGAGGAAGTGTTTGACGAGATTCAGCGCAGCAACATGAGCAAGTTGGGTGCCGATGGCAAGCCCATTTACCGCGAAGACGGCAAGGTGATGAAAGGCCCCAATTACTTTAAACCCGATTTCAGCAAAATTCTCAACCAAGAATAAAAAAAGCGACCATTTGGGTCGCTTTTTGTGTATTATACTTTAACCGTCCAGTTAAAAGGGTCTTCGGCTAAATGGTATTGAATGTGCACTAATTTTTCTTTGAGCATCAAAGCCATGGAATTTTCAATTTTGGGCAATTCATAGTATTCGTCTTGGTAAGCAAATCCGATGATGGGATTTACAACCGCAGCTGTGCCCGTACCAAATACTTCTTTTAAGCTGCCGTTCTTGGCGGCTTCTATCAATTCGCTCACCAAAACGGGCTGAATATTTACTTCAATTCCCATTTTTTCGGCCAAGGCAATCAAACTTTTACGGGTAATTCCATCCAAGATGCGTTCGCTGGTTGGTGCGGTGTATAAGGCGTCGTTGATTCTAAAAAACACATTCATGGTTCCAGCTTCTTCCAATTTGGTATGTGTGGCATCGTCGGTCCAAATGATTTGTTGGTAGCCTTTGTCGTTGGCCAATTTGGTGGGATAAAATTGCGCCGAATAATTACCCGCAGCTTTGGCAGCACCAATTCCGCCATTGGCCGCACGGCTGTAATGCTCGGCAATGATTACTTTTACTTCACCCGAATAATACGATTTGGCTGGCGATAGTATGATCATAAAACGGTATTGAGTGGAAGGGGCGGCAATTACGCCACTACCTACGGCGATCATAAACGGACGAACATACAAGGAGTTTCCTAAACCTTTTTTTACCCAATCGCGCTCCAAATCAATGAGTTGCTTGAGTCCTTCCATAAAGATTTCTTCTGGAACCTCAGGCATAGCCATACGCACCGCCGAATGGTTAAAGCGCTCAAAATTTTGATCCGGGCGAAACAACCACACCTCGTCTTGCTCGTCTTTGTAGGCTTTCATGCCTTCAAAAATGGCTTGTCCGTAATGGAAAACTTTGGCGGATGGATCTAAAAGAAATGGTTCGTAAGGTTTAATAACTGGTTGTTGCCATTTTCCTTCTTTAAAGTCGCACCACAACATGTGATCGGTAAAGGTGGAACCAAAGGATAAATTAGTAAAATCAACAGTGTCAATTTTGGAATGTGGAACTCTTACGATATCAATTTTTTGCGTAGTACTCGCACTCATTTAAAAAAATGTATTGGAATGAATTATATCGTAAAGCACTGAATACAAAGGACTAATGATCTAAATTCAAACTAAAATTAATAATTAATTTAAAATTTCGGCTAAAATAATAAATTAGAAGTTCACTAGTGGTGATTGGGGTGAAATTATTAAATTTTCGTTGATATGTTTCAAGTTTCAGGTTTCAAGTTTGTTCCGCTTCGCTCCATCTGTCGGCTATCGCCTCGAGTCAAGTTTATTCCGCTTCGCTCCATCAGTTTGCCGCGAATCTTCGGTACTCGAGTTAGGTCTCAGAGAAAAGTTTTTTAGCCACGAATGCACGAATGGTAAAATTCCAAAAACGAAATTCCAAATTCCAAAATTCAGTTGCATACTATGAACGGCTGTGAGCTTTTAGCTGTCAGCTGTTAGCTTTTAGCCACGAATGCACGAATGGTAATATTCTAATGATGATCCCGACGTTTCGGGACCAAACTTTAATTACAACACAAAATCTTTCAATCATTCAATTTTTTAATCATTAAATCTTATATACGAACAACCGAAAACAAAGTAAACACAACCCCAGCCCCTCTCAAGAGGGGAGTTATGGAAGTTTTATAGCAAAGCGAAATTTCTTGACCTGAAACTTGAAACATAAAACTTGAAACAATTATCTTTACCCCACAAAACCCACCTCTCATGAAAAAATATATTGTATTAGTAGGCCTTTGTTTGTCCTTTGTAAGTTGTAAAAAAGAAGCTGTGGCACCTGTAGCTCCAGAAGTTAAATATGTTTCGTTTGGCGATTCGATATCCCAAGAAGGCGCGATTTCCAGGGCCGATATGTTTGCCAAATACCAAACCCTAAAAGAAGGAGATACCCTGCAAGTGGCATTTTCTTCGAAAATCAACGATGTGTGTCAGAAAAAAGGCTGTTGGATGAACTTGGCCTTGACCGACAAAGAAGCCGCTTTTGTGAAGTTCAAAGATTACGGTTTTTTTATGCCGTTAAATTCAAAAGGAGCTGAAGTAATTGTACACGGAAAAGCCTTTGTGAGTGTAGAATCCATCGAAGAATTAAAGCATTATGCCAAAGACGCCGGAAAATCTCAAGCGGCCATTGACAGCATTGTGGCGCCCGAAGTAACGTATTCATTTGAGGCCAATGGCGTTTTACTAAAACAATAATGAAATACGCATTCCTTTTCTCCTTGTTGCTTTTGTTGGGTTGTACACAAAAAGAAACCAAACCCAAAGCAGCCTGTAGTCCGCCTCCAGCAAAAAAATCACTCCAAATGTACCAGATGTCCGAAATGGCGGCCTTGATGGAGCAGATGTATGCCGAAAACAAACAACTCAAGGAACGCATTGTGCGCGGGGAAAAAATTGGCGCTTTTCCCAATCATTTCTTGAAAATTCACCAAGCGGTCATGACCGACAGCACCGAGAACGACGCTTTTTTTAAGGAACAAGCCCATAACTTTATTGCTGCTCAAGAACAGATTTACAAAGACCCCAAAAACGCCGAAGCCCATTTTAATGCAGGCGTTGATGCCTGTATACAATGTCACCAGGTAAAATGCGCTGGTCCCATTGCCCGCATCAAAAAATTATACATCAAACCCTAAATGAAACGGGTAGTGGTGCACACGGCCGATGGATCAACTTCGATCCATTTGCCCGATTGGAACGAAAGTTACCATTCCAAACACGGCGCCATTCAGGAAGCCCAGCACGTATTCATTAAAAATGGCTTGGATTTATTTCAAGATCAAAATTTATCCATTTTAGAAATTGGATTTGGCACCGGACTCAATGCCTTTATCACGCTTTTGGAATCTCCCAAACGCCAACTCACGATTCATTATACCGGAGTAGAAGCCTATCCTGTTACCTTGACAGAGGTGCAAGCCATGAATTACGTTGCTGAATTGCATGCCCAAGATCAAGCGCATGTATTTGATGAAATGCACAGTTGTGCCTGGGAACAGGAAGTAGCCATTTCACCCACATTTTCAATCTGTAAACGCGAGCAGCGCATTCAAGATATTCAGGATATACAACAATTTGACTTGATTTATTTTGATGCCTTTGGCTACCGGGTACAACCCGAATTATGGAGCGATGAAATATTCCAAAGCATGTATACTGCCTTAAAACAAAACGGTGTTTTAGTAACGTACGCTGCCACAGGAGCCGTTCGCCGTTCGATGTTGGCTGCTGGTTTTTCTGTAGAAAAATTGGCTGGACCTCCGGGAAAGAGAGAAATGCTGAGAGCAACGAAGCATTAGACATCGTCACATGCTGAGAGCAACGAAGCATTAGACATCGTCACATGCTGAGAGCAACGAAGCATTTCTAATTAATAATGAAAAATTAATAATTATAAATTGTACGAAATAGATTATTTAAAATTTAAAAAATTGTATTTTATCGATTAAATAAGTAGTACAACGATAATTTTTTCAATTATTTCTTGCTAGAAAAATCAAGTTCTTTTACATTTACGAGTGAAAAAATTGTTCCACTCCTAAATCTTACTTTATGTCTCGAATGTTATACGATTACACCAAATCAACACTAGAAAGAGTAAGTGTTGATCATGCCTTGTTTTGTAAAGAACTGCGCAAAGCCAGTAAAAGTTTGCTGCCCTACGAAATTGAACAACTCCGTAAATGGCTGCAAAACTATACCAGTCATAAACCTGAATTGCAACCCTACCTTCAACTGGTCAACTAATTATAAGGGAGTTTTTACTCTCTTATTTTTTTGTAATTGGGCTCACAATTTCTACATTATGAAATACGATAGCTCCTTTTACCACGCCAGTTATAGTGCTGCGCAAAGCATCGATAATTTGAATTTTCAATTCTGATTTTGGGTAAATCAAACTCACTTCGCGCGCCGGTTTGGGTTCGCTAAAATGTTTCAATTTTCGCTGGTCTTTTTCGGATAAATCGAGGGTATGCAAGTAGGGAAGTAGAGTAATTCCTAAGCCTTCGTCGGCCAATTTTTGTAAGGTTTCAAAACTTCCACTCTCGAGCTGAAAGTGATTCTTGTCTTTTTGGTGCGCACTTTTGCACAAGTTTAAAATCCCATCGCGAAAGCAATGCCCGTCTTGTAACAGTAAAATTTCATCCAGATTCAAATCCGATATTTCGATTTCTTTTTTCTCAAAATACTGATGATTTTCAGGAATATAAGCCACAAATGGTTCAAAATACAACACCACTTCTTTGATTTTTTCTTCGTGCAAGGGCGTGGCGGCAATGGCGGCATCCAAATGGCCATTTTTGAGTTTAGTAATGATTTCTTCGGTATTCAATTCCTCAATGATCAATTTTACCTTGGGGTATTTTTTGATAAAATTGGTCAAAAACATGGGCAGTAAGGTGGGCATAACCGTGGGAATAATTCCCAACCTAAATTCACCTCCAATAAAACCCTTTTGTTGCTCCACGATATCATGTATGCGATCGGCTTCGTTCACGATGTTTTTGGCTTGCGCTACAATCTTGTGGCCAATATCCGTAAGTTGAATGGGTTTTTTACTTCGGTCAAACAAGAGTATATCCAATTCTTCTTCAATCTTTTGGATTTGCATGCTCAAGGTGGGCTGCGTCACAAAACATTTTTCGGCGGCCAACGTAAAGTTTTTATGTTCGGCTACCGCTAATACATATTGCAATTGCGTAATGGTCATCTTTCAATTTTTTACAAATGTAAAACCAATGCGGGTGTATTGACCAAATATTTTATGTTAATCACAAAAAAGGGATAGAATTTGATTCGTTTTCTTACAAATATCTTTGACTATTTGGCAAATTTAGACTCTTAGAAAACGAGCTAAAAATAAAGTTTGCCAATTCTATTGTAAAATTTTCAGCAACTTGGATTCATATTTAGTGAAAATATGTAATATTGGCACAATTAAATTAATACCTCTAGTATGTCGAAAACCCATTCTCTTTTTGCTCACATTAAATCTGATTTTGCAGCTGGATTGGTTGTTTTTTTAGTAGCCTTGCCTTTGTGTTTGGGAATTGCCTTGGCTAGTGGAGCGCCCTTATTTTCGGGAGTAATTTCAGGCATTGTCGGTGGAATTGTGGTTGGCTTTTTAAGTCAATCTCACTTGAGTGTTAGTGGACCTGCAGCCGGACTTACGGCTATTGTGTTAACCGCCATTACCGATTTGGGTGCGTTTCCTGTTTTTTTAACGGCTGTTTTCATAGCCGGAATGTTGCAACTGCTTCTGGGTTTCATTAAAGCGGGTAGCATTTCAAATTACTTTCCAACCAATGTCATTGAAGGCATGCTAGCTGGTATAGGCGTGATTATCATTCTTAAACAAATTCCGCATGCGTTTGGTTACGATCCTGATTTTGAAGGTGATGAAGCTTTTTTACAACCGGACGGACACAATTCAATTACAGAAATTTTTGGCATTTTTGATCACGTACAACTGGGTTCCATTTTGATCGCTGTGTTGTCGCTAATCATATTAATTGCTTGGGGGAAATTGAAAGTTTTTAGCAAACTCAAGATAATTCCTGCCGCACTTGTAGCGGTTATAGTGAGTATCGTATTGAATGAATATTTTGCTCGTACTGGAAGTAGCTTGCAGATCAGCAAAGAACATTTGGTTTCATTGCCCATTCCCCAATCGTTTCCTGAATTTACAAACATCATCGTTACACCCGATTTTTCCGGATTACTATCGACTAAGGTGTGGATTGTGGGATTAACCATTGCCATAGTGGCTTCGATTGAAACGCTATTGTGTATTGAGGCCGCTGACCGTATGGACGTGCAACGCCGCTATACCAATACCAATGTTGAATTGAAAGCCCAAGGAATTGGAAATATAATTAGTTCACTCATCGGTGGTTTACCCATGACTTCGGTAGTAGTACGAACATCGGCCAATAACGAAGCCGGAGCCAAATCAAAATTGTCTGCCATTCTACATGGCGTATTGTTGTTGGTGAGTGTGTTGTCGATTCCCACCTTGCTCAACAAAATTCCACTCGCAACCTTGGCCGCAGTTTTGCTGCTCGTGGGTTACAAATTGGCCAATCCCAAAACAGTGCTGCATTTTTGGCACAAAGGCAAGTATCAATTTATTCCGTTTATCGCCACCTTTGTTGCTGTGGTTTTGTTGGATTTGTTGAAAGGCGTAGCCTTAGGAATGATCATCAGTGCTTTCTTCGTCTTGCAGGGTAACATGAAAAGAGCCTATCGATTTAGAAAAGAGGAGTACCAAGAAGGCGATATTATTCACATCGAATTGGCACAAGAGATTTCGTTTTTAAACAAGTCGGCCATCAAAACTACACTCAACGAATTACCGGCAAACTCAAAAGTGGTGATCAATGCCACAGAAACCGTTTATATTGCCCATGACGTGTTGGATTTGATCACGGAATTTCATCAAATTAAAGCCAAAGAATTAAATATCAAAGTAAAACTCATTGGCTTTAAAACAGAATACAACATCAACAACAGCGACGATTACAAAAATACCGTAACCATTGAGCACCGCTATAATGTGCGAAAACGTAAAATGGAAACCGTTGAAAATACAGACACTTTTTTTAGTTAAACCAAAAATTCAAGACACATGAGTTCCGATTTCTACAAGAAAATTATCGAAAACAACAAGAAATGGGTTGAAGATCAATTGGCCAATGATGCCGAATACTTTAAAGATTTAGCCAAAGGCCAACAACCGCCGTTGCTTTGGATTGGATGTTCGGATAGCCGTGTTCCTGCCAACGAAATTATTGGCGCAAAAGCGGGTGAAGTTTTTGTACACAGAAACATTGCCAACATGGTGATTCACAGTGACATGAACATGTTAAGTGTGTTGGATTATGCGGTCAATGTATTGCGCGTCAAACACATAATTGTGTGTGGACATTACGGCTGTGGTGGGGTGAAGGCGGCTATGGGCAATCAATCGATTGGTTTAATCGACAACTGGATTCGACACATTAAAGACGTGTATCGCCTGCATGAAGAGTACTTGAATTCAATTGAAAACGAAGAAGACCGTTTCAATACATTTGTGGAAATTAACGTTCAAGAACAAGTTTTTGATTTGGCCAAAACCTCTATTGTTCAAGGAGCTTGGCGCAGTGGACAAGACCTTACTATTCACGGTTGGTGTTACGGGCTCAACTCGGGCTATGTAACGGATTTGGATGTAAACATGAGTTGCAACAGCGAACTAGACGAGGTGTATCGACTCAAATTTTCCAATTAATCACTTACATGCTTTGAATTACTGCGAGGTAAATGGGCATGCCGAAGGTGATATTAAACGGAAACGTGATGGCCAGCGCCATGGGTAAAAACAATCCCGGATTTGCTTTGGGTGCAATGATTTTCATGGCGGCAGGAACGGCAATATAAGACGCACTTGCTGCCAGTACCGCAAAAATAAATCGGTTGCCTACATCTTGTGTTACCCATTGGCTTGCCAGGGCTACAAGGCAGCCGTTGAAAAAGGGAATCAGTATGGCAAATACGATTGGATACCACCCACTTTTGAAAAACACCTGTAATTTTTTTCCGCTAACAATTCCCATATCTAATAAGAATATAGCCAGAAACCCTTTGAAAATATCGGTTGTAAACGGTTTAATTCCCATGGCTTGTTGGTCGCTTGCTAAATATCCTATTGCCAAACAACCCAAAATTAGTAACACACTGCCATTGGTAAACGAGTGAGTAAACACCGATTTTAAACTACTCGTTTTTGTATTTCCTTCTTGTTTAGAAAAAATGCGAATTAAAATGACACCCACAATTATGGCTGGCGCTTCCATCAGCGCCATAATGGCAACCATATGTCCACTAAAACTGTACTTTTCTATTTCCAAAAATGCAACAGCAGTTACAAAGGTCACTGCGCTAACAGAACCATAAGCGGCAGCAATCGCTCCGGCATTTTCGGTACTAAACTTCCGTTTTAGGATAAAAAAACAATACAAGGGTATAACCGATGCAATGACTATTCCAAAAACGGCAGACCAAATGATTTCTAAATTAAAGGTACTGTGAGCCAATTCTTGTCCCCCTTTGAATCCGATAGAAAACAACAAATAAAGCGATATAAACTTTGAGGAATTGGGTGGAATTTCTAAATCGCTTTTGAGTCGGGTTGATAGAATACCCAACAAAAAAAAGAGTAGCGCAGGATTAGTTAAATTGTCAATAAGTAAGTTGAAATTCATGTAATTATTTTTTGGTGGCCCGTTCTAATCGGTCATTGATTGATTTGCCTAATGCCGTGTCGGGGAATTTTTCCACCAACAGTAGATCGAGCTGGAGTTTGTCTAATCGGTGTAGCGCCGCATATAGCTTTGCTGCCGATTCAACCAAGCTGCCCGAGGGAGAAAGCAGTTCTAAGTGAGCAATAGCGGGATGTGTATAGGCCTGTTGAAAGGACAACACCCCTATTTTTTTTCCCGGATGTTGATCGATTGCTTCCTCAAGATTGCTAAATTGAAAGGTAGGGGTGGAAGGGGCATAATGTCTAGAAAGCATACCGGGTGCCTCTGGCGCATTTTCTTTTTTGTTTTTAAGCGGAAGTTTTCCCACCACGTGCTCAATATCCTCTTGGCTGATGGCTCCCAATCGATAGAGTACGGGTTCTCCATTTTCAAAACCCACAATGGTCGATTCAATCCCATTTTGGCATTGCCCTCCTTCCAACACCATAGGAAGTTGCCCCACAAAATAATCAGCCACATGCAGCGCGTTTGTGGGACTTATACTTCCAAAAGGATTGGCACTTGGGGCAGCCAAAGGGTAATCTAATTTACTGAGCAGAGTCAGGGTGAGTGCGTGATTTGGAATACGTACCGCTACGGTGTCATTCCCAGCCGTAATTAGATCGGTTACATTGGGGTGTTTTTTTAGAATAAGAGTCAAGGGGCCGGGCCAAAATTGGGTGGCTAGCTTTTTTGCCTTTTCAGGAAATTCTGTGGTCAAGTTTTCCAACTGATCTACCGAATGGACATGCACAATGAGCGGATTAAACAATGGCCTTTGCTTTAACGCATAAATTGCACGGATTGCTTTTTCACTGTATATGTTTCCAGCTAAACCATATACCGTTTCGGTGGGTATTGCAATGAGCTCATCCTGATTGAGGATGGAAATTGCTTGGTCAATATCTTGGGAAATTAGGGTCATGGTTTAGGGATTACAAAAATCACAGTACATGGGATCTTCGGTTGTTTTTTGGTATGGGAATTCATGTAGTGCGGTGTGTTCACATTTGATGCAACCCATAACATGCATTCTGGTAGATTGTGTGGGTTTATTGCACCAACTGCATTCTAAACCTGCTATGGATTGGGTTACCCTAAAACCAGGAGCCTCACATTGTGGACAACTCACGGCTATTGCATCTAGTAATTTTGACGTAGCCGAGGCTATCACCTGCATACGGGTGGGATTATACAAAGCCCTCATGTCGGTTTCAACATAAACTTTTTGATGCGTTTCAGCCATATGGTAATAGGCCTTGAGTAAATCTTCTTTGATGGTAATTCCTTTCACTGTTTCTGAAAAATTCTTTTCAGCTGATTTCAAAATCAAACCATGTGATGGAAATTTTGCCGTTTTGGCAAACACAAAAAGTTCCTCTTCATTGTCTACATATTGTCCATTAAAATTGGTGTCCGTACTGATTTCTCGCGCTACAATTTCGTATCCATTTTTGGCATCCAATAACATGATCACTTCGTCATCAGCTTGGGCAAAAAAAATACTGGGATGTGCCCCAAATGATCCTTCACTGGCTACAGCCAAATCACATTGGGAGAGCATCATGGCGTGTTGACATTTTTTTCTAAGCGTTGTCAGTACATCGTCTTTTCGTTCAACCTCACCAGAAAAAGTACCCCACTGATCGGTGTTGAGATCGGGTGCCAAGACACAAGTGACTTGAAGTGCTTGGGTCAACAAGGGTGCCATCACCTGTTCTTTTTGGTGTTGGGTAGCGAGTACGACGGTCCTATTTGTAAATGGATTCATGCACACCTATTCTACATCCTTCACCATTTCTAAGCTTATGGCGCTTTTAATCACAAAATGACATCCCTCGGCTTTGGCCTTTGAGATTAGCGCAGCGATTGACTCTTTGGCTTGGGTAAGTTCTTCGATGCGTTTTTTGGAAACATGGAGGTCTTGGTTGAATCGAATGTGGTTACTGAACGCAAATAGACTATGAAAATCAATCTTGTGATTGAGCAAGGCCATCACTATTTTGTGGGACTCTTCAGCTGAAAATTCGCCGTCTATCAATTTGAATTCCTCGGTTTTAGTTCCCATTGGTTTGGATTGTTAAGGTGTTGTGAATGACTACAGAGTGGGCATTTTTCAAGATGAAATCTCTGGAATTTGCCAGTTCGTTTTGTAACAGTTTTATTTTTTGTTCCCGCATCTTGATGTCTTCTTCGTTGTGGCTTCCCGCAATTTTATCGGTGTGGTATTTTATTTTCACCTCATACAACTGCGTGACCAAATCAATCGCATCTGCACAAGCAAATGAACCGTCTATTAAGTGTAGTTCCATATAATTTGATTATTGGCCTTGACCAAGTGAATAGGCCGGTTTGCCATTAAATTCATATAGATTTTCGGTTTTAATCACATCAATAGAATGATGGATTGCTTGTGTGAGCAATTGTACCACGTCTTCTTTAGAAATGGAACCACCTGCTTCTGGTTTGAATCGACATCTCCAATGATCGGTGCAAAAGGTCTCACTGAATCCATCTGGCCACACTTTAATCCCGCGGTTGGTAATCATAGAAAGGGATACAGAGGGGAGATTTATTTTTTGAATGAGTGCAGCAAGTTCATTTGGATTGGTTTTGTTCCAATGCACAAAAACATCTACGCCCACCAATTCTTTTTTAGCGGCTGGTTTTTTTACATATTTAGGCAAATTCAAGACCACATCTTTTTCGTAAAAGACCTCGTTCAAAATGCTTGGTTTTTCGCCTAAGTTGGCAATTACAGCATCGGCAAATTCTTTGGTTCCTACCTTTTTGGTGCTTGTTCCTTCTTTGTAAATATCATAGGTATGAATGCCGTCTTCGATTGTTTTTAACCAGGCATTTTGAACCTTTTCGGCAACTTCTGTTTGTCCAATATGGTTCAACATCAATACGGCACCTTCTAGTAATCCAGAAGGATTTGCTACGTTTTGTCCCGCCCGTCTTGGCGCCGATCCATGAATGGCTTCAAACATGGCACATTCCTCACCAATATTTGCTGATCCAGCTAATCCAACCGATCCTGCAATTTGAGCCGCAATATCCGAAAGTACATCTCCATACAAGTTTAGCGTTACAATTACATCAAATACTTCCGGTGTATCCGCCATTTTGGCTGCACCAATGTCAATAATCCAGTGTTCGTTTTCGATTTCTGGATATTCTGTTGCAATTTCATCAAATACTTGGTGAAACAGCCCATCCGACTGCTTCATGATGTTGTCTTTAGTAAAGCAGGTTACTTTTTTTCGACCATATACTTTGGCGTATTCAAAGGCATAACGAATTATTTTTTCACAACCCGGACGACTGATAACTTTCAGGCATTGCACCACTTCATCGGTTTGTTGGTGTTCGATACCGGCATACAAGTCCTCTTCGTTTTCGCGCACAATAACCAAATCCATTTTGGGGTGTTTTGTTTCTACAAATGGATGTAAACTCATACAGGGTCTTACGTTGGAGTATAAACCTAGAAATTTACGGGTAGTTACATTTAAACTTTTGTATCCCCCACCTTGCGGAGTAGTAATGGGCGCCTTTAAAAACACTTTATTTCTTCGGATAATGTCCCACGATTCTGAGGCAATTCCAGAGGTATTTCCTGACAAGTACACTTTTTCTCCTACTTCAATTTCATCAATTTCTAGTTGGGCGCCTGCCGCTTGAATAATGCGCAGTGTGGCATCCATAATTTCCGGACCTATTCCGTCTCCTTTTGCAACTGTAATTCTAGTTTTACTCATTATTCGTTAATTAAGAATGGAGTTTTTCCATCGGTTACTATTATTTTGGTGTTTTGTGATTTTGATAATTCATTAAATGCTTCAATACTGCGTAGTTTTATAATTTCATCTGTTAGCCCTTCTGACAATATTTTTTGCGCATCGCGCTCGCCTTTGGCTTCAATAATTTTTCGTTCAGCTTCGAATTTTTGTTGCTGCAACACAAATTCCATTCGCATGGCATCTTGCTCTGCGCGTAATTTGTTTTCAATTGATTTGGAAAGGCCTTCCGGAAGTTGTATGCTTTTCATTAGTACTGATTCAATATAGATGCCTTTGTCTAGTAGATTACTCGCCATTTTTTTCTGTATGTCCAGTTCAATTTCTGATCGTTTTCCTGAATGCATGTCTTTGGCAAAGTATTGTGAACACACATCGGCAGAGGCCGAACGAAACACATTGGCAATAATTCCTTCGTAGTTAAGCCCTAGGTTATTGACTATGCTTACCACGTCTTTTTGTTCCAATTTGTACAAGATGGAAATTTGAGAGGTGATACTCAAGCCTTCTTTGCTGGGCAAATTCAAACTCAACTCTAAATTTCGGGTTTGAATAGACGTCTTCACCACTTTTGTGGTAAATGGATTAAAAAAAACAGGGCCTTGGGTATAAATCCTATTGGATAATTTTCCAAGTTTCTGTTTTAAACCTGCTTCACCAGGTTTTACAATCACACAGCTGGATACAACTGCTGCAACGCACACGGATACAAGTATAGTTTTCATGATTATTTTTTTATTTTACAAAGTAGCCGCTTTTTTAACAGCTATTTTTATTTATATTTGTAATGATATGTATAAAATTTATTTATGAATTATACCTTACATCAGTTACAGGTTTTCCTGAAAATAACACAAACAAAAAGCATCACCAAAGCGGCTGAGGAGTTGAATTTAACCCAACCCGCTCTTTCTATTCAACTCCGGAATTTTCAGCATCAATTTGATATTCCCTTAACCGAAATCGTTGGACGTAAGCTCTACATCACCGATTTTGGACAAGAGATCGCTACGGTTGCCCAGCGCATAATTAACGAAGTCAACCTGATTAATTTTCGCACCTCTGCCTTCAAAGGAATGGTATCGGGTAGATTACGCATTTCTGTTGTTTCAACCGGAAAATATGTCATGCCCTATTATTTATCGGGTTTCATGAACGCCAACAAAGGCGTTGATTTGGAGATGGATGTGACCAATAAACTAAAAGTGAATCAAAGTTTAAAGCAGAATGAAGTAGATTTTGCTTTGGTTTCGGTTATGCCAACTGATCTCAATTTGGATCAGCTGAAATTATTGGAGAATAAATTGTTTTTAGTAGCCAGCAAGCAATTGGCTATTCCGGAAACCCAGAATTTACAAACCATTTTTTCCACCTATCCACTTATTTTTCGCGAAGAAGGTTCAGCCACACGCACGGTGATGGAAAATTTTATAAAAAATAGAGGAATAGCGGTAGGAATGAAATTTCAATTGACATCCAATGAAGCCGTAAAGCAAGCTTTGATTGCCGGATTAGGTATTTCCATCATGCCGCTCATTGGAATTAAAAATGAGTTGGACCGGGGCGATTTAAAGATTATTCAACTAAAAGGGCTACCCATTACCACCGATTGGCAACTCATTTGGCTTAAAAACAAACCACTAACGCCTGTGTCTTTGGCCTTCTTGGAATATGTAAAAGAAAATCGGGATTTCATTTATGATCAATCTTTTGCATGGTTAGATGCTATTCATCTCCCAGATTTTCATTAAACGCGGAGGGCAACAATTGCGGAATAAATTTGATCAATAAAGGCAACAACAAGCTGCCTCCCGGAATTAAAAAGATGGTCAACGAAGGAACGGTTTTGCAAATGTCAAGCAGTTGTTTCTTGACCTTCTTTTTTTCGTCTTTGTCCAAATCGCGTTGAGTAGAGTAGGCCAAAAGCACCATCAATTCTTTGCTTTCCGAGATTTCTTTCGCCAATCGTTTTTTGTTGCGTTGGATGAGTGTGGTCACCAATTGGGTAGAGTGATCATAAAAATGCTTCACCGGATTGGAGTAATTAAAATATGGAATCTCGGCTTTGTATTGGGCAATAAAACTGGCTGTATCCGCTATGCTTGAGGCTACAAAAGCGTCGTCAATATGCAGTTGTTTCGCTACCTGATACAAGAAAAATTGCTCTTCGTTGTCGAGTTTTTGGTCACTCCACAAGGCCAATCCCGCCATGTCTAGCAAATAGTATTGAGCCAATGGATCGGTAAAATAATCAAATGCAATTTCGTCTAGTGTAGGCGTAGTGGTTTTAGAAAATTTAGTATAACGTACCGAGGTTTCAAACAGTTTGATCAGCAAATCGTCGTGGGTGGATTTGTTGGTTTTGGTTTTGAGCGCCAAACTCACCAAACTTACCAGCGTTTCTTCCATTTTCTTCACAAACTTCTCGGGAATTTCTCCCGCTGTTAAATAATAGCGAAAAGCCAACACGTCCACAAACAGCAAGGCATTGGTCACAATGTGCGAAAAGTTTTTGCTGATTACATTGTCGTTGGTTTGCACCCGTTCGTCAATGATTTTTTCCAGTTGACTACTCAGCGAACTTTGTGGAATTACCGAGGGAAGCCAACTGAATCCCTGCGGGTGCATTTGGTCGTAATAGTCAACAGCTTTGGATATAAACTCAGTTGGATTGTCTTGAGGACAGCTCATTTGGTAAACACCCACTAGCGCATGCAGCAAAGCCAATTTTGAAATTTCGTCGGACAACCAATTGTGTAAGGGTAATTTTTCTTGGGTGGAAATGGATACAATATGGCCATAAATAAACCCAGAGTGACGAAGTGCAACGTAAAAATCAACGGCATCCCCTTTTGGGGCCGTCCCTACTTTTTCGTCCAAAAAGTATTTGTCAATCCAACCGGGTGCTGAGGGATTTATCATGCAAATGACCTATTTAATCAAACCAGAACAGGCTACTCTTCCGCCGGCATTGCCCGTGGGTTGTGTGGTAAAATCATCAGCGCCTTGGTGAACAATCAATCCTTTACCCAAAATATCTTTGGCTGGATCGCCACAGCCAATGCACCATTCATCTGTGGAGAACGTTACCGTTGCATTTCCAGCTTCATCGGCGGTAAAGTTTCCAATATCGCCTTTGTGGTATTCCTCGATTCCCCATTTGCCGTGTTTTTTGAAGGTGGGGTTCCAATGTCCTCCAGCCGAACTGCCATCTGCAGCCGAACAATCTGATTTTTCGTGTATGTGAATGGCGTGCACTCCTGTTTTAAGTCCCGACATGTTGGCGACCATCGTCACTTCGCCTTTTTTCTCGGTAAAGGTGGCTTTTCCATTCACCCCGCTGTTGCTTTTGGCTTCAAAAACCACAGATAAATTTTTCGATTCACTCGAATTTTTGGTGCCTTTGCAAGCAAAAAACACAGCAAATGCAATCAAAATAAGTAGGCTAATCTTTTTCATAGGAATTGAATTTTGTGGTACTAAAGTAGGTATAAAATAGAAGGTAAAAGTATGCAACCTATACATAAAAAATAAAAAAAAGTCCCACAGAGTATGCAGGACTAAAGATTTTCATCTACGGCATATAGCCTTATTGTGATAAGATTAAAGATTAGAAGTGTAAATCTTATTGACCACAAATATATACAAAAAGCGTACTCAAAATTTATTTACTAAAAATTGGGTATATTTTTTTTGACATATAAAGACAATCAGTTTGATTTATATAAATTTAAGATTTCTTTTGTAAGCAAGATAGTTGGGTAAATGGTTAATCAAAACAGAATAGCGAGGGTATTTAAGGTGATAAGATTACTAAGTATGCCTCCAGCAAAATCAGTAAAATTATTAGCAGTTCAAGTTAATGCAGCTGAGCGCACAATGTATCGCTATTTTGATTTGGTTAAAGAGTTGGGTTTTGAACTTCAAAAAGACGCCCACAACAGATGGTATATAGAGGGAAGTGCAGATTACAATTTAGATAAATTCACAAACGAAGAAACTGAATTTATTAGAAACTTAGTTTTACAATATGGCGGAACATCAATTTTTTGTGATTCAATATTAATAAAAACTGCCCATGATTCTGAGACGAATCAACTAAGCAGACAATTGGTAAATGCACATTTAAGTACATTGATTTCAACTGTACAGGATGCTATTTTACAGGAAAAACAATTGATTCTAAAAAATTATCATTCCCTACATTCAAATACAATTTCAAACCGATTGGTTGAGCCAATTGCCTTTACTTCAGATTTTCAATACCTCTGTGCTTTTGAAGTATCAACCCTAAAAAATAAATACTTTGCAACACGGCGAATTTTATCGATAGAGTTGACTCCTACGAAACATGAATACACATGCAAGCACCAAATAGAGGCAGTTGATGCTTTTGGATTTTCGTTTCAAGGCAAAACCTACACGATTCATCTGAATTTAAAATTACGGGCTTATATGATGCTTAAAGAAGAATATCCGCCAACAATTCCTTATATTTCAATCGAAAACAATCAATATATACTTCACATAAAAGTAAATAATTTAAAACCCATTGGGCGGTTTGTAAAAGGGTTGATAGATGATGTAGAGATTATAGGTGACCAACAATTTTTAGACTACATCAAGAAAGACAATATAATCTAATTGAAATAAAATAATCATGGCAAAAATACTAGGCTTAGATTTAGGAACAAACTCTATAGGGTGGGCCTTAATAGATGATACGCAGAATAAAATTTTGGGTGTAGGTAGTAGGATATTTCCAATGGGAGTTATTGATTTAGGCAATGGAGATAGTGAAATATCAAAAAATGCTAGCAGAACTGGTTCTAGAGGAGTAAGAAGACAATTTTTCAGAAGAAGACTCAGAAAAAAGGTTTTGCTTAAAGCATTGGCAGAAAATAAAATGTGCCCAATGATTGATTCAGATTTTGAAAATTGGAAAAACACTAAACAATTTCCGTCAGAATTGTTGTCTTCTTGGTTTGCAATAAACCCATACGAATTAAGAAAAAAAGCATTATCTGAAAAATTAACTTTAGAAGAAATCGGAAGAATATTTTATCATCTCATTCAACGAAGAGGCTTCCTAAGCAATAGCAGAAAGGGAGGAAGTGACGATGGAACAATTTTTAAAGGAAATGCAAAAGAAGGTAAAATTGGAATTGACGAAACAGCAGAAAGCATTGCAGATACAACATTAGGCTCTTATTTTTATGATATTTATCCAAAGGCTAATGAGCCTTTTAAATCAGGTTTAGAAAGAATAAGAAACAGATATACA